>JAUWTM010000210.1 GCA_030614715.1 Planctomycetota bacterium | reverse complement strand
TTTACCTTAACTGGAAAATATTGCTGATTTTTCCATATTTACCTGAACCGGGGTGGAGAAGGTGGTATCATATTAGCTGGCTGGATACCGAAGGGATCGGACCAGTCCAAACAAATCAGCACAGGACGTACGGATTTACAATCAAGGTATAGTCAGAAGTGGAATTTTTAGTGGGCCGGGGAATTGTGTCGATTGACACGGTTTCTAATGGTATGCTATACATTGTAAATTCGGTCGTCCGCTAAATCGGTCAACCACAAGAGACGTATGCTCCGTCATCGTTTCACTGTTTTGTTTGTGTATTATTTGTAAAAGCAACCCGTAACCTGACCGATAAAGAGAGAGTGACATGGTTACGGCTCAGGAAGAAATTTATCGTATTATACGTTCATAACCTTTATAACGCCCACCGCGACTGACTCGCGCGGTTCGGCATGTACTCCGGCCGATGATCATAAACAATCATACCCGGTCGGAGGAGGTGAGTTTTTATGGCCGCTGGCATGAAACGCCTAGGCGATTTGCTGGTAGAAGATGGTATTCTCTCACCAGCCAAGCTGGAAGAAGCCCTAAAAAAACAACGTTCATCAGGAAAAAGAATCGGTGACGTCCTCCAGGATATGGAGGCTGTTGTCGAAGGTCAGATACTCGAAGCTCTGTCAAAGCAGCTTGGAGTACCTAAGATCGACCTTGCGGACGAGCCGCCCGACCCTGAAGTGGCGGCAATGGTCGATGCCGAAGTAATTAAACGTCACAAAGCCCTCCCTATCCGCCTTGACGGAAACGAACTGATTGTCGCGATGGTCGATCCCCTCAACCTCATGGCAATCGACGATATCAGGCTGGCTACAGGTTATGACGTAAAGCCCTACATCACCGCTGAAAAAGCCCTCGATATGCGTTTTCAGGAATTGTTCGGCGTTCAGCACGAAGCCGCGCAGCATCTTGACGAGTGGCGTAAAGAGATGATGAAGGACGGCAATACTATCAAGGACATGCTCCGTCAGACAGCCACCCTCTCAGAACTTGAGGACGCACCAATCGTACGGTTCGTCGAGGCCATCCTCGAAGGCGCGGTCGAGCAGGGAGCATCGGACGTCCACCTTGAACCGAAAGAGGACAAGCTTTATGTGCGGTATCGTGTCGACGGCATGCTGTACAGGGTCATGACGGTACCGAAAGCTGCGCAGGCCGCGGTAATCGCCCGTCTGAAGATCCTCGCCGGACTGGACACATCCGAACGCAGGCGACCGATGGACGGTCGTATCGACCTCAAGGTACGCACCGCGACATTCGATATCAGGTTCTCCACACTTCCCACTATGTACGGTGAGAAGATCGTTATGCGCCTCCTGAACAAGGAAATGGCGCACGCGACCCTGGAGCAGCTCGGTTTCGAGACTATGCATCTGGACGTCTGGAAGCAGATAATCAACCAGCCTCACGGTATTATTTACCTTACAGGTCCTACCGGTTCCGGTAAATCAACCACACTGATCGCATCGCTGGCATCGATCGCCACTGAGAAGGTCAACGTGGTCACCATCGAGGACCCGATCGAGTACCAGCTCTCATCCATCAACCAGGTCCAGGTCAACCGTAAAGTTGACTTCTCTTTCGCTGAAGCGCTGAGAACGATCCTTCGCCAGGACCCGGACATCATAATGGTCGGTGAGACCCGAGACCGTGAGACCGCAGACCTCGCCATTAACGCAGCACTGACAGGCCACCTTGTCTTCTCCACCCTGCATACGAACGACTCTGCCGGTGGTCTTATCCGGCTTCACAACATGGGCGTCGACAGGTTCCTGATCACCGCATCGGTAATTGCAATGGTCGCCCAGAGGCTGATCCGAACGCTCTGTAAGAACTGCCGTGAGAATTACGAAATTCCCGAGCATGAGCAGATCCTCCTCACACCGTACCTCGGTGTCGACAAGGATCCCACCAAGCTTAGACTGTTTAAAGCTCGCGGATGCGAGTTGTGCCACGGCTACGGGTACAGCGGACGAACGGCGATCACCGAGGTCATGCAGATGAGCCGCGAGATTCGTAACATGGTCATGGCGAACGCGTCGGTCCAGGACATCAAGCGCACCTCACGTAAAGAGGGCATGAATACCCTGTTCGAGGCGGGTATGATGAAGGTTCTCAAGGGTGTCACCAGCCTTGAGGAACTGTTCCGCGTAGCAAGACCGGAAGAGGACGAGGACAGCTCAATTGAGATGAAGGAAAGCGCAGGACTCCTCGACGAATTACCCGAGGACATCTACGCAGTCTGACTAAACATTGCATAAATCCAGAAATTAACAACCCGTACGCAGGTGCGGGTTTTTTCCTTATATAACGCAAGAACCATCTTGGGGGAATCATGCACGGGGCGTGCATGTGATTACACCTGAAGTTAAAACCTGCATGTCCCTTTACCGGATCGACAACGGACGGTTGATGAATGCGGACGGGACGTCCACAAGACAGCCGGCGAGACGCCCGCGCTACGTAATAGAATCAGATAATAAATATTATTCAAGGTTAAAGGGGACTGTCACTTTTTTGCGTCTGCCAGTCCTGCTGATACGTTCACTTTCGCAGAAGCAAAAACGTTGCCTGTCCCCTTTAACCGTTTCCAAATAGATCCATGCACGGGGACGTGCATGTGACCGGTAGTCATCCGCCTGCGGCGGATGCTATGTGCTGTTGCATTTTACCTTTGGTCACATTTTTGTCACAATTCTCTGCACTATACTGTTAATGGGGTATTGGGGAAGACGTATAAAATGACTACCCAGCAGACGCGGTCAATCTCGATCTATATTCATGTGCCTTTTTGCCGTGCGCGATGCATATATTGCACGTTCCCGACCCGTCCTGCCGGCCCCGCCACCCAGACCCGTTACATTGAAGGCCTGACCCGGGAAATCCTCGGCTGGTTCGAGAGTAATCCCGGTTACACTGTCAGGACCGTCTATGTCGGGGGTGGTACCCCGTCCACGCTCAATCACGGCGATATTGAGCACCTTCTCGACACCATCCGCGAGGTCGCGCCGGACGCTGGAGAGATCACGTTTGAGGTTAATCCCCACGCGGACGACCTTCCGAAGCTCCCTACCCTGATAAATAACGGCGTCAACCGCCTCTCGATCGGTGTTCAGAGCTTTAATGATGAGGAATTGAGTGTCGCGGGACGTCTTCACGATTCCGACGATGCAAGGAATTTCATTAATGAGTGCCGGAAGCTCGGGTACAGGAACATTTCAGTCGATCTGATCCATGGCCTCCCGGGACAGACGCTGAAATCGTTTGGACAAACTCTCGATGAGGCAATCAAATTTTCACCCGAGCATATCAGCCTGTACGGGCTTTCAGTAGAATCCGAAAGCCGTCTCGCACGCCTCCCGGAACGACAGTTCCGTACGCTGGACCTCCCCGATGGTGACGGTCAGGCAAGCATGTATGAACTTGCGAGATCGAAACTGATCGAAGCGGGCTATAATCTTTACGAGATCAGCAACCTTGCGAAACCAGGCTTCGAATGCGATCACAATCTTGTCTACTGGGTCGGTGGGGAATACGTGGGGTTCGGGCCCGGCGCCACGAGCTATGTCAACGGTGCTCGTTACAGGAGGATTTCGAACGTAGACCAGTACCTCGCAGTGCAGGATCAATCTAAGAACACAATTGAATTCATCGAGAGCCTGTCGTCCAGACGAGCCGCGGCTGAGGCAATCGTGATGGGTTTGAGGCTTGCAGGGGGAATTGACAGGAAGGGCATTGAGACCCGTTACGGGGTCAAGCTGACTGACCTTGTCGGCGAAGCACTTTACAAGTATGAATCGCTTGGCCTGCTCGAGATCAGCGAGGATAATATACGTCTCGCGGACAAGGCCTACTTCGTTTCAAACACAATTTTCAGGGATATAATCCAGTAAATCGATGTTACGCTCCCCGCATCTGATATCCGCCATAGTAACGATCGTGGCGGTTGGCTTATTTCTGGTCCTTAAGATGACCATGGGCTTCCAGTTCGGCCTGAGAACGTACTGGCCCGCTTTTGTGTGTCTGTATCTACTGGTCTGGTATTATTTAAAGGTAGTGTCCGTGAAAAAGACATCCTGAATCCAGTATACACAGTAGTTATCACCTGTCATGGAACTGGACCCTTCAAAACTTCATGATGTTGATCACATCTACCTGCAGTGGCTGCAAAGGCGCAAGCATGCGCCGTCGCAGAGAACCTGCCTGAGTGTTGCCCTGATTCTCGGCATGTTTGTAGCGCCTGTCACGGCGCTTGCCGTTCTGATGTTATACACAATGATTGTCCTTCCAAACTGCGTTCATAAAGATTTCGCTAATCCGACAGGGCGAGAGATATTTGCGTCGCCAGTTCCATCACGGGAAATTCTCGACGATCTCAGAACCTGGTTTAAAGACCTTATGACCGGCCAGTTCCTTGTCATGTTCTTCGTGCTGCCGATAATCGGCCTGTTAATCATTCTGAATGTCGGAGCGGTCGCGATTCTCTATGTACTTTACTCTGTTGTTACATTGGCATCCTTTTACTTTGCATCGATGGAAAGTGGCCTCCTTATGGCGAGTTTACCCCAATGGATGGCAAAATGGGGCTGGCCCAGCCTTGTTATTACTCTGGTGACAGCCGTCCCAGTGGCTTTAATTGTGTACGCTTTCTCAGAACCGGGGTTGAGTGATATCCAGAGTTGGACACTGGCGATCCTTGCACCAGTTATATACATAGCGTCAGGGATATACTGCAGGAATAAGGCACCAGTGTACCTGGACATGAGACGTCAGGGGTATTGGGAGGCGTAGGTGTTAAAGTCGATGAAAGAAGCAATGATCCTCTCGCTTACGCTCGCGGCTCGGTTCGGTCCGGGTTTAATATTCAAAGCACCATTGTGAGTTCTTCGCCGGAGCCGATGGGGAGTGTGACGCTCGCAAGACTCGAGTGTTCCTTAACTTCATCCATGTATCCCTTCAGAGTGTCCTTGTGACTGATGACATTGTCTGCGATCAATAATCCCCCACGTCTGAGACGCCACAGTATCGGTTCGAGAAGGTCCCGATAATATTCCTTGTCGCAGTCGAGGAAGACAAGGTCGTACCGGGTGTTGAGGGTCGGGACAATTTCGAGCGCGTCACCCAGAAGGATGTTGATCCGGTCATCCACACCGGTTCTACGGTAGGTTTCACGTGCATACTTAACTTTGTCGGCATCGAAATCCATCGTTGTCAGGTGTCCGCCTGTATTCGCGAGCGCGCACCCGATCCAGGTTCCTGAGTAGCCGCTGCTCGCGCCTATTTCGAGAACCTCGCGGGCATTCATCGCTGAGACGAGAATCCAGAGAAGCCGTCCTGTGACAGGTGGAATCGCCCAGAGGCGGCTTCCGGGTTTCCTGTTCTCGCTCTCAAGCTCCTT
>JAUWTM010000114.1 GCA_030614715.1 Planctomycetota bacterium | reverse complement strand
GTAAGTATGTTCGCGTAATATGCCTTCGCCTCCTCCATTACGGTGGTCAGTTCAACCTCATCATCGAAACGGTTCGACGTGGCGTAGTGCTGTCCGAACGCCTCCATGGAGAAGAGTAATTTCACTTCGGGCACGTAGGTAAACATCGATTCCGGCCAGTGAAGGAGCGGCGTTTCTATGAAAGTCAGCGTGTGTTTGCCAAGGGGAATCTCGTCGCCGGTTTTTACGATCTGGACCTTCCAGCCGGACGTGTCAAAAAGGTGTCCGAGAACAGCAAGGCATTTTTCATTACACACTAGCGTTGCATTGGGGAGAGCTTCAATGACCTCTGAGAGGCCACCCGCATGATCCGGTTCGGCATGGTTGCAGACTATGTACTCGATCTTTGAAAACTCGGTCAGGTTGCCGATCTTCCTGAGCAGATGCGCGACATACGGAGCCTTGACAGTGTCGATTAACGCTGTTTTTTCATCCTGTATGAGATAGGAGTTGTATGTAGCGCCCCTTGGAGTGATAAATGAATGGAAGTCGCGGATATTCCAGTCGATAAACCCGACCCAGTTAATATTTTCACGAAGAAGTGTTTCCATCGATAACCCCTTTATAGCGATGATCTCTTACTTTTTTTTACGTCAGGCAGGAATCGGATTATACCGTCAGTTTGGGCCGTGCCAAAGCACAATCACTGATTTTTCATGCAATAGAAAAGGACCCGGCGCATTACCACCCGGTCCGAGCAGTCTGTCAACAGGACTGATTGATCAAAAATTCTCGCTAATTACGCCCAGTTCTCGTTCAGTACTTCAAAATGAGCCTGGGGGTGTGCGCATGCGGGGCATGCCTTAGGTGCTTCAGTCCCGGTATGAGTGTAACCGCAATTATTGCAGTACCAGGTTACGTCACCGGGCTTCTTGAAGACTGTGTCCTTCTCGAGGTTCGCTGCCAGACCCCGGTACCGTCGTTCGTGAAGTTTCTCAGCGACGAGGACGTTTTCAAAGGTCTTTGCGACGTCCTCGAAGCCTTCCTTACGGGCTTCCTTTGCAAAGTCAGGATAAAGTACATCCCACTCGTGCAGCTCACCATCGGCAGCGGCCTTCAGGTTCTCCGCGGTGGAGCCAATGACCCCGGCAGGATACGTTACCTGGATCTCGACGTCCCCTCCTTCAAGATACTTGAAGAACCTCTTCGCGTGCTCCTTTTCCTGACGCGCGGTCTCCTCGAAAATTTTGGAAACCTGCACGTAGCCTTCCTTCTTGGCTGCACTGGCAAAGTAATCATATCGATTCCTCGCCTGTGACTCGCCAGCGAAAGCCTTCAGTAAATTCTGTTCGGTTTTAGTGCCTTTAATGTCTGGCATCTTGCTGTCTCCTTCATGTGTCTCGCTTACAAGGATCGTAAAAAAAGTATCCCCGCCCGAATTCTGGTGTCCCATTGCAAATGGGTGAGGCCTGAATTTGTAGTTATCAACCGACACCCCGCTGTGAAGCGGGAACTGGTTCAATTATTTAAGCATCCGGGATGCTTCCTGACTGATTCAGCCAGCCTTCCAGAGTCCGTGAAGATTGCAGTACTCACGGGCCACCAGGTTGTCACCCTCTACACAAAAAACCGCTTCGGGTGGGTCGCCCGGCTTCAGGAACTGGCGATAAGCGATACCGTCGACCATCAACTCGATCCACTCGATGTAATGCTTCTCCTCCATCGGATGTGGAACCTCGCCGACCGTCACCTTCACGCCGTTATCCGTCCTCTCGATCACTGGCACGTGCTTTTCAGTCGCGGCATCGGTGGTATTCTCGACAAGAAGCTTCATCGGCAGCTGGCAGCAGACCAGCTCTCCGGGACCACCGTGAATTACCTCGATTATATTTCCGCACGTATCGCACTTGTATATTTCCAGTTTCTCAGCCATCTTCTCTCTCCTTGATCTTTTTATGTTCTCTTGTTTTTTCTTCAATCAATGCGACCTATACCGCATGCTTTGACAGGTAGTCCGCGACACCTTCAGCCGTCGGCTTCATCGCGTCCTCGCCTTCTTTCCAGTTCGCCGGGCAGACATCCCCGTTCATCTCGTGGAACTTAAGCGCGTCGGCCATGCGCAGTGCTTCATCGATGTTGCGTCCAAGCGGCAGGTCATTGATCGTCGAATGACGGACAATTCCCTCCCTGTCGATCAGGAACAGGCCGCGCAGCGCAACAGCTTCATCAAACAGAACACCGTAATCGCGTGAGATCTGCTTGTTCAGATCGGCGACCAGCGGGTACTGGATGTCACCTATCCCACCCTGCTCGATCGGTGTGTTCTTCCACGCGAAGTGCGTGAATTCCGAATCTACTGAGACACCGATTACCTCGACACCCCTTTCCTTGAACTTATCCAGCGCCTTGTCGAACGCGAGGATCTCGGACGGGCATACGAAGGTGAAATCGAGCGGGTAGAAGAACAGGATTACATGCTTGCCGCGATAATCCGACAGGCTGATATCCTTGAATGAGCCGTCGGGCATTACTGCCTTAGCGGTGAATTCGGGAGCGTGTTTTGTTACGAGAGTCGACATTGGTCTCTCCTTCCTTGCAATCATTTCTTTTTTATATTCTGACATCCGGGACAAATACCAATGTATTCCAAACGATAACCGAGAAGCTCATAACCATTCAAGTCTGCGCATTTGTTTTCGAGCGGATCATCCGATGTTTCACTCAAATCATCGACCCTCCCGCACTCCACGCACCTTATATGGTAATGATTCTCAGAATTACCGTCATACCTTGCTTCACCGGACTCCGAAACGAGCTTGAGTACCTGTCCTCCCCTTGATAAAAGGTCCAGGTTACGATACACGGTGCCCAGACTGATCTTCGGCAGCCGTTTGCGTACGATCTCGTGAAGATCCGATGCCGTCGGGTGGCTCTTGAGCCTACATAACTCCTCGAGGATCACCTGACGCTGGACGGTATTTCTCTGGAAGTTCGGATTCGACATGGCTAGTCCCTTATCAGTAATGATAATTATTACTGATAAGCCTTAGTTTGTCAAGTCCCAATGTTAAAAATCTACAGAAAAAATTCCTTCAGCCTTCCATGACGTGATCAATTTTAGATGAAATTCGGTCCTTCAACCGTAGTACTAGATATTCTTCGCGACCAGGTCTTTGAGAGCCGGTTCGAGTTTCGTGTGACGGAATTTAAAGCCCGACTGAATGAGTTTCACCGGCATGACACGCGCGCTCGCGAGCATTACGTCGTTCGCTACATCCCCGAACATAAGGTGCAGCATAAACGCCGGCACATGCATAACTATCGGGGCTTTGAAGTAATAGCCAAGTATCCGGGAGAAGTCGATGTTTGTCACCGGCGTCGTGGCGGTAATATTTACCGGACCCTCGAGTGTCTCAGTCATAATTATGTGATTGATCGCACGCACGGTGTCCTCGATCGTGATCCAGCTCATGTACTGGTTGCCCTCACCCAGTGGAGCTCCCGCACCGATCTTGAAAAGCGGGATCATTTTTTTCAACGCTCCGCCCTTCGTACTGAGAACCGACCCGAAACGCGAATTTACAGTGCGGATACCTGCTTCCGACGCTGTACTCGTCGCAGCCTCCCATTCAACCGCCATCTCGGCAATGAAATTCGTGCCCGGACCGTGATCCTCGTTCAGGATCTCGTTGCCCCGGTCGCCGTAATAACCAACGCCCGACGCACTGATGAACACAGACGGCCTGACTTTCAGTCTTGTAAGCGCGCCTGCGAGTAATTTCGTGCTTTTAACACGGCTTTCCTTCAGCTCAGGCTTTGTCTCGGGACTCCACCGTACGCTCATGATGTTCTTTCCCGCAAGGTGAATCACGGCCCTGAAACCCTCGTCCTTCGCGATCCAGTCCAGCTTGGGGATGTCGATTGTGTCGGTGGACGGGTCCCAGAACGCAGAGTTGTCGTTGAGCAGATCGTGATCTCTCACAAGTTTTGCGACCTGGTGTCCCTGCTGCTCGAACGATTCAACCAGCGCAGACCCGATAAATCCGGATGATCCTGTTATGAGGACTTTCATGAGGGGATTGTACTATGGAAGAGGGGAAAACTTAAGATTAAAATAGAAAATCCAGATTGCTCAAGATCTCATTTAACCATTATTTCAATCATATATCGTTGGGATATATTTGCTCGTACTATCTCGGATCACTTCGGAGTCCAAGCGGGGTAATTCTGCTATCATTATGTCTGCCAGTTGTATAGCTTCTTCGGCGTCAGTTTGATTAAAATTTAAACTCATTTCATAATCAGCGTTTTTTCTCTTTGTTTGCAGTGACTCAAATTCCTTGCCAATTCGTCTGATGTCTGCATTATCGGAATTTATCAAACAGTTTGGTACATAATAATGCTTTATTGCTTTTTTTGATCTTTTACCACGCTCTTGCCATTCTTCTAAACAAACGTTAAATATCATCTCCCTATATAACAAAAAGCATGCATAGTAAGCTCTGCTAACTGCTGACCTAAAATCAGCCTCTTCAGAGCCTTGATCATGAAGGAAGCGTGCTGTAACTAAGAAAAGTCTGCCATCCATGATATTGCCTTCGCCAATGTGTTACAGATAACACATCATAAAGATTGTGATGGTCATCGCTGAGCATTTGCTCAAAAAAGGCATGCATTTGCTTTCTGAATTCAAGCAACGAACATGCTGAATATACTCTAAGATCGAGTATTGGAGCATCCTCATCGTCATGCCCAGGCATGAATTTAATATCAAATAATGAATCCTTGAAAAAATGTGGGGCTTTTCGATGTATCCATTCTATACTTTGCACAAATTCTTTTTTCTCGATAAAGCGGGTCGTCGCGTCATCCATTTTTTTAAAAACATCAGGATTAGCTTCGGATTTTGTTTGGTAATTGGATAATTCTATAAATTCTCTATCTCTCGACGATAAATTCCAGTAATCTAAGAACTTCAAATAATCGATTTCAGTTAACTCCTTACCGCGAACAACAGTAAAGGAATCTCTTGTTAACATTTTTCTCAATTTTTCATTTGTTCTAGTAATATTAGCATCCCGAAAGTCGTCATTACTGTCAGCAAATGTAAGTTGAGTTTCTAACAAGTCACCCAATGTCCTACCCATTATTCGTTACACCTCCGTTCACACCATCTCAATAAGCTTTTTTGTATATGAGAAGAGCTCATTCCAAGTTTGTAGTAAACCTTGTAGCTTCTCGACAGGATCATTACCTGCTTCTATTGCAAGGGGGTGGTGAAAATTGAAAGAGTATTGCAGTATCTCGCTTCCGTCTTCAGTATTAGTTAACGGTTTGATATCTAGCTTTAATCGTGCTTCTCCATGGTCTTTAGACATATATCCACCAAAACGAGCATCTTTTGAGTTAAATTCAGTAAGCATCGGATTATCCCCGGAACCTAAAAGGTTTCGATTTAGGTCGCTGAAATCCTGACCAGCATCTGGCGCAATATAATAATCGAAATTAATGCCTAATCCTCTGTAAGGAGTCTCAGGAAGAAGGGCTATTGTCTTAGTAATAAATACTTTAGATGACTCGCAAGATTTATCTTGTGTTAATGGGTAAGTTATTTGAATCTTCGGTGGAGATATCAGTACCTGAATATCTGCTGTTTGGAATTGAACAATTTCAGGAGAAAAAATTCTCACGCCTTCCATGTTGTCAGTGAGCAGACCATGCTTATAGAGCCACACCTCTGTAAAAATGGATGGATTAAATAACTGCGCGGTTAGTACTATAGCACCGTAAGCTTTCTCGATCATTTTAGATTATCCCTTCGCTCAACATATTATCCATGAAAAAAGCATAAAAGGTCAAACTCTGTGTGGAATTTTGCATTCATGCGGAAGGTTCATGCGTATTGTCTGCTGATTGGTCATTTTTAATCATCAGGACACCTGCCTGCCAAACAATCGCTTAAGATCCGCGTATTTCTTTTGTTTCCAAAATCCCCTCTATCGCTTCTCTGATGCCTTCCCTCGGTGCTGCGTAACCCCAGTAGATTTCCACCCCGTTCACGAATATCGCGCGCGGGATCTGGTATTTCGCCAGCACACCGGGATCGTTTGTGCAGTATTCGTTGAGCACGACCTTCTCACCGTACTCCCCTGCGACCTCCCTTACATTATGCCTTTCCATGTTAACTGTCAGGCAGAACGAATGCCAGAAGAGGTCGATCACCACTTTTCCGTCAACCGGTACGTACTCGTACTGCCTTTCCAGGAATTCCGGCGGTTCTGTTGACTCATCGAACGGCATCCAGTAAAGTGCCTCGTCACCCTTCCTCGCGACCATCTCGAAACCTACCTTTTCGAAGTACGCGGCCTGCATGAACGGGTAATCGTGGAAATATCCGAACGTAACGAGGCCCTTGCGTCCCTGCTCCTTCGATTCTTTGACTGCCACTTCAATGAGGGCCTTCCCGATCCCCTTGTTTAGTGCTGCCTCCTGTACAAAAAGGCAGTTCATTACCATGAGATCACGGCCGACAGGCCCCCACGGGTTGATCTCTATCGGAACGAGAAACGCCGCCCCCACCTGCTCCCCGTCGATAGTAACGACCTTAGTTCTGAAACCCTTACTGTAGTTTTCACTGAACCAGCCCAGCCGGGCTGCCGCAGCCCTGTCGTATTCAGCGTCCTCGTTGACATGACCGCAGGTCGTTACAAAATATTCGTCATCGGGAGTGATGTCGTGAATTTCAAAATCGGGCATGAAACACCTGTACGCTACACGAGTTCGCCGCGTGCGACCATCGCGACTTTCCCGCCCACATGGACCTCGATTTCATCGTCCTTCTCACACGCCTTGAGATAAAGAACAGACGGGCGGTTGATCTCGTACCCCTGCTCGACTTTGATGTCTATCTCCGCAGTACCGAAATAACGGTTCTTCACGAGCCACGCGGCAAGGCAACCGTTAGCGCTGCCGGTCGCGGGGTCCTCCGGGACGCCGTAATAATCCGCCAGCATTCGCGCGTTGAGATCGTTGGAGTCATCGTACGGCTGCGGGCAGAAGAACAGCACCGCTTTCGCATCGATGTTTTTAATTAGTTCAAAATACTTCGGACGGTCGGTTATCAGTCGCTTGATGGCCTCGCGTGTTTTCAACGGGACGATTATGAACGGAAGGCCGGTCGATACCTCCTCAATCGGGAATTTTTCGTCGATGTCCCCGATATTCAGGTGGAATGCGTCACCGATGACCTCGGGATCGAATGTCCTGGTGAAGACCGGGAGCTTCTGGTGCATCCAGAGCTCCTTCACCTGACCGTCTTCGTATGTGAAGGTGACAGGGATCCGTCCGACCTCCAGGTTCAAGGTAACCTTTTCAACAGGCTTGCGAATTATCTCCTGCTGAATAAGCCACGCGGTGCCGAGTGTCGGGTGTCCGGCGAACGGTACCTCCTCTTCAGGAGTGAAGATTCGAACATCGTAGCTGCCGTGATGTTCCTCCTCGGAGATTATGAAAGTGGTTTCAGAGTAACCAATCTCCAGTGCGAGCGCCTGCATTTCCTCATCGGTAAGATCCTGCCCCCCCCTGATTACCCCCAGCTGATTCCCGGCGTATTTCGACTCGGCGAACACGTCGAGAATGTAGAAGGTCAACTGGTCCATAGCATGTCCTCCGATCAAGAAATATTAATTTACCATAAGTTACCTTAATATGTGTGAAATATATGGACTTAGAACGGTCCAGATATATCTACCGAATTACAGCCCCCTTAATAACTCCCATTAATAAGTACTAACCCGACGGGAACGACAATAAGTTGAAGGACCTTTTTCAACGGAGTTAGCCATGCGCAATTTACGTACGCACCTGATCAACATATATTCTATAGTGGGACTGGCGGCAGTGTTCGTTTTGCTTCTCGGGCTGACCGGGCATCTACTCGGTATCCTGACACCGCAGGCTGTCACTACACTTATCGCAGCTATAGCAACGAGTATCAGTCAGTCCGCAGTCAGTTTCTGGATGATCGCGATAGTCGGATGGCTGCTCGCGACATGGAGCGCTTCGTATCTCATGAAGACCCGTCAACATCCCCCGATCCCGATCACCGAGGATGAAATCGGCGCGGTCGAGATAACGACCGATGCTCTCTGCAGCCTTGCGAAAACCGAGGCTCGGAACCAGGGCGTGACCGGTCCAATGAGAGCTGATTTCACAAGAAAATACGGAGCGCCGTCCCTCCAGGTGTGGTGCGACCTAACGTCTGTCGAAGAATCCGAGGGTCCGGTCGCAATGGGCGAGAAACTGAAGCAGGTTATCGAGTCGAGATTCAGGCAGGACTTCAACCTTGAGGGAATAAAGGTCTCGGTCATACATCAACCTGTGACAAGCAGGTTCAGACGTCCGAAACCACAGGCAGGCTGACTTTCCCAAACGTAGATCAACAGTACCACTACCCGGAACATTTCGTTTTGAGTTCTAAAGACATCGCACTTGAGCGGATGCGGTTTTTCCGTCCCGCTGACTGGACGTATGACCCATTTTCAGTGTACAGTACCAGTTCAATCAGCCGTTGAATCATAAACCTCTAAAGGATATAGGTCATGAAATTACTCAAGAAGCTCACTGAATCTTTTGGACCATCGGGTTTTGAGGATGAGACAAGAAAGATCGTTGAGACAGAACTTAAGGGACTGTGCAGCAAGGTATGGACCAACACGATGGGAAGCGTTGTCGGTCTGAAAAAGGGAAAAGGAAAGGCCAGCCAGAAGAAAAAAATCATGGTCGCGGGCCACATGGACGAGATCGGGTTCCTTGTCAGCCATGTCGATGAAAAAACAGGCTACGTCAGGATTACCCCGGTCGGCGGGTTCGATCCCAGGACCCTGGTCGGCCAGAAGGGCATGATACTCGGCAAGGGAAAACACCGGCTTTTCGGGCTGATCAACGTGGCTGGAAGACCTATCCACGTTCAGACCCCCGAGGAGCGCAAGAAGGAGCTCAAGGTCTCCGATTTTTACGTGGATCTCGGAATGCCGGGCAAGGAAGTAGCGAAAAAGGTCGAGGTAGGCGACCCTGTCGCGTGGCGGCGTGATTTCATGGAGTTCGGAGACTGCTACAACTGTAAATCGATGGACGACCGTGTCGGTGTCTACGTAATGATCGAAGCCCTTCGTAAAACAAAGGGTAACACGCACGATATCTACGCGGTCGGGACGGTACAGGAAGAGGTCGGGCTTCGAGGCGCTCAGACATCGGCTTATGAAATCGAACCCGATATTGCAGTCGCACTTGACGTCACCCTCGCGCTGGACACACCCGGCGGAGAACCGCATTTCAAGATTTCTGAGCTGGGCAAGGGTGTTACAGTCTCGATTATGAACGGTTCTCTTATCTCCGACCGCAAGCTGGTCAAGGAATTCCGCGACATTGCTAAAAAGAACAAGATTCCGATCCAGCTCGAGATCCTTCCGAGAGGCGGAACCGATGCGGGTGCGATGCAGCGTACAAAGAGCGGTGCAAGAGCAGTCACGCTGTCAATTCCAACCCGGTACATTCACTCGGTCAACGAAACTGTTCACAAGAACGACATCCAGGCGGGGATCGACCTCCTTGCAGCGTTCCTGAGCAAGTAAAATAGATAAATGTGCCTTCAAATCCCGTCCGTTAACGCTGACGGTTTTTTTATTAGCCACGAAGTAACTGGATACTTACCAAAAATATCCATTGGCCTGCGATATTAATATCAGGATGGGAGATCGTTAAGACTGGCGATTAAGTGCTGACGGCATTGTGTTCAGGTGAATCTATAATACATTTGAGGGTGGAATAAAACGCTGTCAAATGCGTGAAAGAATTCTGATAGTCGATGATGATCCCGTGACTCTTGCGGCTGTTAAGGGTCAACTGAAGAAACACTTCAATGTGACCGCGGTGGATGGTCCTGCTGAAGCGCTCATAAAGTTGACCAACCTGGGGCCGTTCGCTGTCATTATTTCCGATCTTGAAATGCCGGGGATGAACGGTATCCAGTTCCTGGTAAAAGCCAGCGAAATTGAGCCGGACACTCAGCGAATAATGCTCACAGGGCATGCCGAGTTCGACTCAGCACTCGACGCGGTGAATGAGGGTCGGGTTTACCAGTTTCTTGTGAAACCATGCCCGGCAGAAAAGCTTCTTAACGTGGTTAATTCTGCTGTACGACTTTACAACCTTGAAAAAGCTGAAGCCGAACTCCTTGATAAGACCCTCATGGCTTCCGTGAAGATCCTGACCGAGATCCTGGCGATGGTCAGCCCGCTTGCATTCGGACTTGCATCGCGCATCGAACGAACCATGAACAGGCTTGCAAGACAGATGGAGGTCGAGAATCCATGGGAGTTCATGGTAGCGGCAATGCTGTCCCAGATCGGTAATGTGACACTGCCGCTTGAGGTCGCGGAAAAGATGTTCACAGGTGAGGGTTTGAGCGAAATCGAGACTGACATGGTGGAAGCACGAACAAGCATAGCGCATGAGCTGATATCGAACATTCCCCGCCTTGACAATGTCGCCGATATCATTGAGTACCAGAACAAGAATTACGACGGCTCCGGGTATCCTGAAAATGACGTGGCTGGAGATGATATCCCGCTTGGTGCGCGTGCCCTGAACGTGGCACTTGAGTACGACCGTCTCGTTCAGACAGGCCACGACAGCACCGAAACCATCGAGATTCTTCGTCAGCAACCCAGGGTTTACGATCCGAAAGTCATAATTTCACTTGAGATTATCGCTCAGAGCGATTCGACACTCGAGGAACTGGAGGTCATGCTTGATGATCTCCAGCCGGGCATGATAATAATGGATAACATACCCATGGAAACAGGCTCGCTTGTGCTAGCTAAGGGTCAGGAAGTAACGGCATCGTTTAAAGCACGTCTTCTGAACCTTCATAAGACAACGGGATTAAAGCAGCCGATTCGAGTGTTAATATCTGAGTTGTACAGCCCACTCACCTGATATCAACGGTCAGCAAAACAGGTAACCGGGAATTTATCCGTGAAATGGGTTGACTTCCTACTGACAAAATGCTAAACATTTATATAGCATGGCTCTGTCTAAGCTTGAAAAGATTGAGCACCTGTCGCTTGGGGCTGTCTTCGACCTGACCTGCTCGCAGGAGCAGCCCAATCCCACCGAGCTTGACTCGTTTATCAAAGGGACGCAGGGATCCTGCATTCAGAGAGAATCAGGAAAATTACCGGGCATCTCAAATGTGAGCAACTGCGGACGAACCATGCCGGTCCTGAAGGTTCTACAGACCTCGCATTGCAAATTCAACTGCAAGTACTGCTCGTTCAGGCAGCAGAACGACCGTCCCCGCGCGAACCTGACCCCGTTCGAGATCGCACAGGTCACCGCTGAGATGACCCAATCCGGTTTAATCGAGGGAATCTTCCTCTCATCAGGTGTAGGCGACAATATTCGCAGCACGATGACTGACATTGTCGACACCGCCCACATACTTCGCGAAAAGTACCTTTACACCGGATACATGCACCTGAAAATTCTCCCCGGAGCATCAATCGACCTGATCGAAGCCGCCGGGCAGTACGCTGACCGTCTAAGCATCAACATGGAAGCGCCTACGGAGAGTACGCTCAGGGAGATCGCACCGAACAAGGGTATCAAGGCGAATATACTCAAGCAGATGCAGGCGATCGAGACGCTTCGAAGGCAGGGAAAGATCAACCGGAGGGTCGGACAGACTACTCAGTTCGTTGTCGGATCATCCGACGATCCCGGGGCCAACGATCGCGCACTCATTACGGCAGCCGGGTATTTCTACAGGGAGCTCAACTTCAGAAGAATATATTACTCCGCCTTCAACCCTGTGCCGGGGACACCACTGGCCGACCGTTCCCCGGAAAACCCGAGAAGGTCGCATCGCCTGTACCAGGCGGACCGATTAGTCGCTCAGTACGGCTTCGAGCTCAAGGATTTCATCTTCAATGATGTTGGCAAGCTGGATCTGGAGATCGATCCCAAGGAAGCGTGGGCTAAACAGCATCCTGAATTATTCCCGATAGACATCACAAAGGCCGACCCGTCGCAGCTTATCAGGATTCCCGGCATTGGACCGATCACAGCAAGGAAAATCTGTCAGGCGAGAGTTGATGGACTGTTGAAGAGCCCTGATGACTTTGTAAAAATTGGACGGATAATCGACAAGTCGCTCGATTACATCCTCGTCAACGGTCGGGCGGGTAGATTGAAACCTGTGAAGGTCCCGGGGAATAAGACCGAACAGATTGAGCTTCCCTTCGGATATGAGAAAGATAAAGTTACCGCATGATTAGTCTAATCGCCTACTGATCCTGGAAGGCGAATAATATCCCGCCATTGTTGCCAACGTAGACCGCACCGTCCGATGAGATCGCTGGTGAGATGCAATAAATAGTACTACCGGTCGCGTATTGCCAGACTATCGTGCCAGTGACTGTGTTGATGCAGTAGAAATCACCAAGCTGGCTTCCGATGTAGAAGTGTCCTGCGCCATCGAGAACACCACTCGTCGATGGCACACCGGAAAGCAGTGGACAGGTCCATTCAATGTCGCCGTTCAAAGCGTTTAATGCATAAGCGTTGCCGTTCATCGAGCCGATATAGATTTTTCCATCCAGACCTAATGCAGGTACACCCCTGCACTCACCGACTGTTGTGTCCCAGACGATATTGCCGTTGTAATCAAGGCAGTAGACAGTGCCGTTGAAACTTGCTGCATACATGTAATCGGGACCCAGCGACAGAGTCGAACCGAAGTCACCCGGTCCGCAGACTGTCATCCAGTTCTCGTTACCGTCCTGATCGATTGAGTAAACACGGTTGCCATACGTGGCCATGTAGATATTGCCATCCTCACCGATCCCCGGGCCGCTGCATACTGCACCGGCTGAATTGTATACTTCCCATTCAACCACTCCGGAGGCATTAACCTTCACAAGGTAACCGCTCCACGTACCGAACAATATGCTCCCATCGTCCTGCACGATCGTCGCACCGGCCATGTTTCCGTATGAGTAATTCTGGGACCAGAGGATATTCCCGCCTGAATCAATGTGGTACAGAGTGCAGTCCGGACCACCCACCCAGATGCTGTCGTCATCTTCAATATACGGGGTGCTGTAGCCATAACCTCCAGACACCGCACAGGTCCATGCTCCTGAACCGTCCAATGGATCAAGACACCATAGGATTCCCGAACTCGACCGGAAGATCACACGATTCTGGCTGTCCAGAACGATACCGCAAAGAATCTCACCAACCTGACTCCCATCACCGTCGAAACTCCATTTTATATTGTTGGTCGACGGCCCAATCGCAGTTGTTCTCCCCGTCCGTGCTAGGTCCTTGTGGAACATCGGCCAGTCGGACGAACCCCCGGCAGCGTCGATAATCAGATTATCTGTATCCGTCGCATCCACGTTATCTGTCACCCTGAGCTCGACATAATGAATTCCCGTGCTGAACGAATGCGGGATGACATCGGGTGTGTAGGTGCTGACATCGTATGTCCCGTCGGATTCAAAATCCCACTCGTAAAGGACAATCACGCCGTCGGGATCATATGAGAGCGATGGATCGAGATTTACCTGCAGGGGCGATGGTCCCTGCAACGGGCTCGACGCGCTTGCGTCGGCTACCGGTTTTATATTTCCGCCAATCGGTACATTGAATATTCTATACGCCGCGAGGTCACCGTCCGGGAAATCGAATCCGGTTATGCCGGGAATCTGCGGCTCGTATGTGGTCGGATGACCGGATTTTACGGTGACAATTACCACCTGGTTTTCGGAACTTGTCGGACTGACGTCTTCGATTAAAACTGGAAGAGTGATCGCTGTATCGTTGAATGGATCGTTGTAAACAGCCGATCCCAGGTTGAGCTCGACTGGGCCGGGGAAAAGTGTCGGCGATTCAATGAAAATCCCGCCAATCTCCACCGGCACGGTGCTCAGGTTGCCATCGAGCTGCCAGTCACGGACCTCGACAAGCAGGTTCAGGTCACCGCCGTACGTCGACTCGTTTTCGTAAAATGCGGTCGACCCGTTGTCGACCAGGTAAACAAGGTATGCCTCCGGCATATTCGCTGATATGGGATATTCATCAGCGGTGAACGGTGCCTGAGCACCGTCGAGTGGCGCGACCCAGCTCGCGCTGACGGCATATTTGAAATGGAACTGAACACCGCCAAATCCCGGGAACTGAAGTTCATATCGACGGGTATTAATTCCGGGATCGGTCGATGAGAAAAAGCCCCGTGCATTGGGATCGGGATCAAACGGACCATCTTCTCCGAGGTCATCGCTGAAATATTTGAACGCATTGAGCGTATGTGTGCTGTCCCATCCGGGGACTGCCTTGGGACCTTCAATATATCCGAACAGGGTCCCGTATGTTGTGAATTCCGTCTGATTCCACCATCTGGTCCAGCCGTCGGCATTCTGAAGGAGGCAGTACGGTGGGTGGCTTGCCACTATTGCAGGTTCACCAACATTTGGATACCCGGTGTGTTCGCCCATGACGATCCCCAGCACGTCGAAACCACAGAATTGAGTCGCGGGGAACGGATGGTTGATGGTCACGTTGCACGCTACCTGTCCGGCGGGGAAATTTGTGCCTATCGGGTCGATGGAAATCGTCAGCATGTGAATCGGAGAGATCGGTGGATGCAGGAAATTGACC
>JAUWTM010000151.1 GCA_030614715.1 Planctomycetota bacterium | reverse complement strand
GATTAATAGTCTTGATATTATACCCCCCCTACGCCAAATCCCCCCAACTCGGTCCCTTTAGTTAGGAGGAGACCATACGAACACACATACCACCCAATCCTGCCGTACCTGCCACCAAAGGAAACGGAAACAGCGGTCCCATATGGAAACATCGTCGATACCCGTTTTCAGGCGGTTACCGCGTCGTGGCCCGTAATATCGTCGTTGACAGGTGGATCGCCGGAAACACCTGCACGCTCCCTTACGGTCGCGTTTCGGAAAGAATTCACCCCCGCCCGGAAACACTCCCCCGAAAATTAATATTTTTTGGAAACGGAAACGTCGGAAACACTTACTTCCCCCCGCACGGAAACACGTACGCAGGACCCATACGCCGGAATCGTATGTCACAATCGGAGTCGCACGTCACAAGGGGGATGGTAGCCTGGGCTGTACTTAATCAACGAAGCCCTGCAAATTCACAATCAGATCCGGTACATCCTTCTCGATGATGCCCCAGACCGTAACATCCTCAATCACTGAATATCCGTGAGTCAGTACGTTACGGAAGTTAATAATCCTACGGGCATTACCGATTTTCAATTCAACAGACGGATCGACCTGTAAAGCCTTTCCGAGGGCTTCTCCGATTATAATGAACTGCCGTTCGACAGCAGAGCGCAGCATTGCATCACCAAGATAATCGTCAAGTTTTTTTCCATCGACAAACGTCTGGATCAATTCGCAGGATTTAAGGGCATCGAACAGTAAAGACCTGTTATCATGCGGCATAGACAACCCTCCGTGTTTTATCGATGGACTCCCTGAAGAAAGGATTGGTGATCGCTTTACGTTCAACGAGGTCGATCTCCAGATCAAATAAAGTCTGTAAATCCTCCAGCATGCCGAAATATGCGTCGGCGTGCTCAGCCGGGGGCATCTCCATAAATTCGACAAGAAAATCCAGGTCACTTGTCTTCCTGTCAAACTCGATCTGTGACGCACCGGACCCGAAAATTTCAAGTGTTCGGACCTGATGTTTAACACACAGTTCGACCAGTTCATTCAATTTTTCAGCGACTAATCCGTTCATTTTTTAATTCACATTTTAATCGTAACAGATAATGATTGAAACGCCAATAACCATCAGTCTGTCCAGCCCAGTTTGGCCGGCAGGCGGGATGAGACGTCGGGGAGGTCGGGGAGTTCGGGGTGCGATGTCGCGTCTGAGTACCAGTACGCCGTTGACGAATAATCATCGCTCCTGCGGTTGTCGTGCCCGTGCTCGATCGTCACCCTGATGCTCTCCCTGAACGGTACCGGGTCCTCCACGTGGTACCTGTACGCGCTGATCCGTCCCGACCAGTTCGCGTCCCCGCCCAGTACCAGCCCGTGGTACGGCTCGCGTACCTCCTGCTGCGGGCAGAACGCGGTGTTGAAGTAATCCTCGCTGCCGGTGCCGTGAATGTCCGGCGGCCAGGCTTCGCCATCGACAAAGATCATGTCGTCGCCCTCCCCCCACCAGTTCCAGCTCCGCGTGTCGCGAAGGTTCGTGACGTGCAGGTTGCACCCGACGTAATGCCCGCGGCCCTTCGCGTCTAGGATCACGTAGTTCCCATCACCAGTGGTGTTCACGCCACCGGACATAAGCTCCCCCACGCTGACCGCTTCCATCTGCTCGCGTGTCCAGCCGTCGCACGGATTCTCGCGTCGCCAGTGCGCGTGAAATGTGAGCAGGCCGTCCGGCAGGCTGTCCGGGTACTCCTCGTAATCGATGTAGAAGTAAAGCGACTGCTTTTCCTTCTCCATTTCGTTCAGGACCTGGATCTTCACACCGTCGCGGAAGGGCATCGGGAACCAGCAGTTGAGGCCCTTGCCGTCCTGCGGGCTTGCCGACAGCACCGCGCATGAGTAGTTGGTCCTCAGGCCGTGACCCAGCCCGAAGAAGTCGCCGATCGGAGCGATCACACCCGGTTTATCGTCGCCGTCCCAGAGTATCCGCAGGACGAGTTTCCGACCCATGTATTTTTCCTTCGAGTTGTACGTCATCCAGATGTGGTTGATGATTCCCGTTCCTTTGATCTCGGCAAGGGTCGTCCATTCGCCCTTCGGGAGCCAGGTGAAGTCCTCGTTGCCGCCGGTGACGTCGTACGATGAAATCCTTTTGCGTCGGACTATTTCGGATCGCGCCACCGCCAGTCCCCGGAGCGGTGAAAGCCCCACGCCGTGACGTACGAGGCTGGAAAGGTTATCGGGATTGAAATGCGGCATCGATGCGACCTCCGTATCGCGGATTCTGGTAGTATAACTCAAAGAATCGGGGATTTAATCTGCCCGGGAATGTTGACTAGCGGTAATATTTCTAGTTCAATCGTTGCATTCGTACGGGGACTGGTATAGCAATTGAGCAGCGAAGGTAAAAAACCGTCAAATATGTTCCTCAGGTTCGCCATTGGGGTTCCCATCGGGGCGGTCGTGGTATGCATCCTTGCGTTTGGCAGCGTGTCACTGATGTTGTTCATAGTCCTCGCCGCATGGTTTGCACTGAGAGAGTTCTGGCGAATCACAGGGGTCGACCATCCGGGAGTGGCCGTACCGCTCGCGAGGGTCGGTGAAATTACCGCAGTAATTCTCCTTTTCACGACCTGGATGTATCCGGACGGATCATTCGCGGTCATGCTGGCAATCGCGCTGCCGATATTCTTCATCTACCAGCTGGTCAGACGAGTGCACGGTGCTGATTCATACCTCAGGGAAATTTCAGTTGTTACGCTCGGGGTCATTTACATCGGCGGACTGCTGAGCTTCACCTTCAGGCTTCGGCACCTGCAAATTTTCCTCGAGGAATCGGGAGCACTGACGTTTTCAACCGGATTCTTCAACGTCCCCGGCATGATCCATTTCACGGTTTTCGCTGTCATCGCAAGCTGGGGATGCGACACCGCCGCGCTCCTCACCGGAAAGTTCCTCGGACGCGCCAAACTTGCCCCCAACATTTCCCCGAAGAAGACAATTGCCGGACTGATTGGTGGAATGGTCGGTTCCGCGACAGCGACCGTTAGTTACGCGTGGCTGGTCGGGTTGATCGGGCAGGTCGCGATATATGAACTGATCGCGTTCGGTGCGATGACGGCAGCATTCAGCCAGCTTGGCGACCTCACCGTCAGCGCGATAAAACGTGAGGCAAACCTCAAGGACACCAGCAGTCTTCTCGGTCCGCACGGCGGCGCGCTTGACCGTATCGACGGCTTCCTCTTCGCACTCCCCGCGACGTATATATTTTTCCTGCTGGTGCTGGGGTGACAGGGAAGTAAAGGGGACAGGCATACTTTTTGCTACAGGTGAAGTGGGCGCTTGGGCGTAAAGGGGACAGGCATCCTTTTTGCTGCAGGTGAAGTGGGCTTTTGTAGAAGATGGGCAGACGCAAAAAGGTATTAGAGTGACAAGGGCGTAAAGGGGACAGGCATCCTTTTTGCTACAGGTGAAGTGGAAGATTGTAGAGGATGGGCAGACGCAAAAAGGTATTAGAGTGACAAGGGCGTAAAGGTGACAGGCATCCTTTTTGCTACAGGTGAAGTGGACGCTTGTAGAAGATGGGCAGACGCAAAAAGGTGACAGTCCCCTTTACGCCTTTAACAAAGAACTGCAATAATTAATCCGAGCCTATTATCTCCTCGAGTTTACCAGGGTCTTTTGGACATGAATCGGTCAGGTTTTCAGGGCCATCCGGTGTTATGTGTATATCATCCTCGATCCTGATACCGATTCCCCTGAACGCAATGGGTACTGATTCGTCGTCCTCAGGAATGTAAATTCCCGGCTCGACAGTAGTTACCATCCCCGGCTCGAATTTTCGCGTCTTGCCGTCTTTGCGCTGGCTCCCGACATCGTGTACATCGACGCCAAGCCAGTGACCGGTCTTGTGCATGTAGAATTTCTTGTATGTCTCATCCTCGATCGCCTTGTCCGCCGGACCCTCCATCACCTTGAGGTCGATCAGGCCGTCGACCATGACCTTTACAGCATGGTCGTGCACGGTGTCCATCGTGTTGTCGGTCGTGCACATGTCGCAGCATTCCAACTGGGCTTTCAGGACGATGTCGTAGACCGCACGTTGTTCCTGGGAGAATTTTCCGTTAGCTGGGAACGTGCGTGTGATGTCGCCGTTGTGCATTTCGTACTCGACACCTGCGTCAATGAGTACAAGGTCGCCGTCCTCGATTGTCTCCTCGTTGGTGATGTAATGCAGGATGCAGGAGTTGACACCGGACGCGACAATGGTCGGGAATCCCTCGCCTAATCCGCCCGACGCCCTGAAATAATGGTTGATGAGTGCTTCGAGCTCGCGCTCGTTCATCCCCGGCCTGACCGCGCGCATCGCGAGTTCCTGGGCCTCGGCGGTGATTTTGCACGCGTTGCGCTGGAGTATTAAGTCCTCCGGGGTTTTGATCAGGCGCATTTCATGCATTATATGACCGAGGTCGACCATCACCTTCGGTGCATCGATCCCCTGGCGCCATTTCATCCGTACCGCGTTCCATGCCTTCGACAGCTTGCGGTCGAAATTCAGGTACTTTCCGGGGAAATGGTAGATAGATTCAACGTTCTCAAGGTATGACGGGAGTTTCTCCTTGAAATCACCGATCACAAACGCCTCATCCGCGCCGTAGGAATCAACAGCACCTGCAATTCCGGCACGTCGACCGTTCCAGATCTCCTTGTCCTTGTCTCTCGGGCGCACGAACAGCGTGAACGCCTTGTGCGATTCTACATTTGAGAGGATCGCGACCGCTTCCGGCTCACGGAATCCGGTCAGGTAATGGAAATCGGAATCCGGACGGTAGCGGTAGTCGGTGTCCCTTGAATAATTCGCGATCGGGGCGGTCGGAATGATCGCAACCGAATTGGGTTCCAACTGGCTGAGGAAGCGCTTGCGCCTGTCGGAGAAAAGTGATGGGTCGAACATACGTGAACTCCTTGAATCTGTCGTTACGTGCCCGGCAATTCTACAAGACGAGGGATTCATGGGCAACCCATCGCACCACACACAAACCCGAGGACGGGTTTGTGTGTGCCATTGGCCTGCCCCCCTCCATGTGCCTTGTGCATCATTGATCTAAACCGTATACTTAACTTACTAAAATTTTTGGAGGTTCACAAAGAAATGTGTGAAACTTGCGGATGTGGGTCTACCGACTCCGCCAAAGCAATAACCGACCCCGAGGATTTCAAGAAGCGTGTATTAGAGGCTATCGACGTTATCCGTCCCCAGCTCCAGATGGACGGCGGCGATATCGTACTTATCGAGGCCAAGGACACCGGTGAGGTACTCGTTCAGCTCCAGGGCGCGTGCAGTGGATGTCCACACGCCATGACCACCCTTAAGATGGGTGTCGAGCGTTACATGAAGGAGCAGATTCCAGAGGTCACGAACGTGGAGAATGTTGAATAGCCAATACAGTTGATCAACGTTCATAAAGGCAAACAAAAACGCGCTCCAGTCGAGCACGTTTTTTTATAAAGTCTGCTTATTTGAGTGAAAATTTATTTCATGAAATCGGTGGACTCAATTTTATCGGGGACAGCCGGGGTGAAAACCTTCGTCGTTACAAATCCATGCTTCCCGTAATACAGATCCGACTGTCCCCGCTATTTAGCCCCCTACGTCTAACTTGACTCATTCATGCTTCCCGAACAAAACTCCTTCTCAATCCATGAACGTATTTCAGACGGTCTTGTGAATTTTTTAACTTACGTAATCCGGTTAAATTTTAACCCTATGAAAGCGAAAACGCAAGAGGATTAGCGCTAATTTTCACATTCTTTTACGGGTTCATTACTTAGTGGAATGCCATTGGTCAGGATGCACGAATAGCGAGAAAAGTCAGTGTTTAAGAGGCTTGCAGGCATATGCGTGAGCCTGTTTGAGCCACAGCACTGCTCCTATCCGTTTCTCGGGGACAATAAAAATCCGGATTATTTCGTTAAATTGGGAAAATTATCACAAAAGATAAGCAAAAATTTACTTCGCTCGTGAAAGCAGGATATCCAGCACCGCGATGTCACTCGGTTTGACCCCGGAGACCCTCGCTGCCTGTCCCAGAGTACGTGGCTGAACCCTTGTCAGCTTCTCCCTCGATTCAAGGCTGATCGAATCGATATCCCCGTACTGGAAACCGTCCGGAATTCTCACATGTTCCGCTCGCGAGAGACGTTTCACCTCTGACTGCTGACGTTTTAAGTACCCGTCATACTTGATCTCCGATTCGACAGTCATCAGCGTGTCTTTTCTGTAATCGCTGTCGATCAAACCCTTGTCGACCAACTCACTGATCCTGCGTCCCGGGATTTTCAGCCATTCAGCAAGCGTACGTGTCGACGGTCCTCCTAAAACTGTCTCCTGGACATCCTCCGAGCGTGCCCGTGTCGATTCGAGCAGTTCTTTAAGATCCCTGATCCTCTTTTCCCTCTGCTGGTAAATGCCCCAGCGGTCGTCATCGACAAGCCCGACATCCCGACCGATATTTGTCAGCCTTCTGTCGGCATCGTCAAATCTTAATAGAAGGCGCCATTCCGCGCGACCGGTCAGCATCCTGTACGGATCGCTAACCCCCTTTGTCGCGAGATCATCAGTCATCACGCCTAAATACGCCTGGTCGCGCGACAGTACCAGTGGTTCCTCTCCCCGCAGGTACCTGACTACATTTATCCCGCAAAGAAGCCCTAGTCCCGCAGCCTCCTCGTAGCCTGTGGTACCGAGTATCTGGCCCGCAAGGTACAGGTTTGGGTACCCCTTCGACGCGCCGTACACTGTAACCGAGAGTGGATCGACATAGTCATATTCGATCGCGTAGCCGTAGCGGATGATCCTCGCGTTCTCAAGTCCGGGAACCGACCTGACATACTCGTCCTGTACATCCGACGGCAGACTTGTCGACAGTCCCTGCAGGTAGATTTCATCGGCCAGCGGTCCGATTGTTGATTCCGGTTCGAGAAAAACCGGGTGGCTTATTTTGTCGGGGAACTTCCGATACTTGTCCTCGATGCTGGGGCAGTACCTCGGACCCTCCCCGGAAATGTCGCCAGAGTAAAGCGCAGCCCGATCGAGGTTCGCCATGATTATGTCGTGCGTTGCCTGCGTTGTGTGCCCGATATAGCAGGGCAGGCGGGGAAGGTCGTTAGGCGGAAGGTTCAGAAAGCTGAAGCCAGGATGCTCCGGGTCGGCGGGCTGCAGCTCAAGCGAGCCGTAATCGATTGAGTCCCGGTGAATCCTCGGTACCGTCCCGGTTTTTAACCGTGCAAGAGGAAGCCCCAGTTTGCTAAGCGATTCGGATAATTTCTTCGCGGGAGCTTCACCCTCCCGTCCGCACTCGATCCTTTCCTCGCCTCTGAAAATCACACCACCAAGGAAAGTACCGGTTGCGAGGATTACGGCACGTGACTTATAAACTTCACCGTCTTCGAACCGTACCCCGGTGATTGTATCCCCGTCACTAAGAATGTCAGTAATTATCCCTTCCTGAACTGTAATATTTTGCTCCTGCGCCAGCAGGGCCTGGTACGTACTCGCGAACAGGACCTTGTCGCACTGAGCCCTCAGTGCCTGCACAGCCGGACCCTTTCTCGTGTTCAGCCATCGAACGTGAATACTCGTTTTGTCAGTGACAACCGCCTGAATACCACCGAGCGCGTCGATTTCCCGCGTCAGATGACCCTTCGCAGGTCCGCCAATCGACGGGTTACACGGCATCCAGCCGATACGGTCCGTCCGAACCGCAGCGACAAGCACCGTCATGCCGAGTTTCGCGACCGCGTGAGCCGCGTCGCATCCGGCATGTCCACCCCCGATCACAATGACATCGTATACCTGAGACATAAAAACAACCGCGATGAAGCATAATCGCGGTCGTGGAAGTATTCAAGTGACAAGGAATTCAGACCAGCATTTTCACCACAATTGAAGGATGCGAAGACCACCGTCGCTAGTAGCAACAAATGCCAGATTATCAACAAGCTCAATGTCTTTTGGTGATGCAAGCAGGTCGAACGAGTAAACCGGATAAGCGGAACCCATGGGTTCAACATCTACGAACGTCAGGCCGTTCGATCCGTCAGCCAGGTACACATGTCCGTTGGATACAACCATGTCGCAGGCTGATCCATGAGTTAAAACCTGATTGAATATTTCCAGCGTGTCAGGTGGATCGATATCGATAATGTAAATGCCATAGCTGGAGGAACCGATCAATGCATAATCCCCATAGATACAGACTCCCCATGCTACGTTGGGTATTTTAATTGAGTCGACAATAAATGCCGATGCTGGATCCTCAATATCGACCGCTGTAAGTCCCATAGAGCCGGCCATATACAAGTAATCATCACTGGCTTCGAGATCACTTGAATAATCCGGTCCTGTATCGACACTATGCACCACTTGTGGATTTTCCGGAGTCTCGATTGAAAGAACATGTAATCCAGTATCACGATTGGCCGCGTAAAGGTAATTACCATCTACGACGATGCTTTCTGTCTTCTCGCCCAAGGCCAGGTTATTTACTATACTCGCTGATTCCGGGGACTCGATATCGATAACAACCAGGCCTGTTTCGAAATCAGAGGCGTAGAGGTAATTTCCGGCGATGGCAATATCGTAAACAGACCCGGGTGTATCAACTATATTGACGAGTTGAGCGTTCTCCGGGGTGCTTACATCGACGATATAAACGCCGGTTCTGTATCCTGCGAGATATGCGTATCCGTTGTCAATGGACAGGCTGCTGGTATTTCCGATCTGAGTTGTAGTGCTTAGCAGTGTCGGGAATTCTGGTGGGTCGATATCGGCGACCTGCAATCCGAAATCAACATTGGCAATGTATGCATAACCTGCGCTGGAAACAATTTGAGGCGTCCAACCTTCTAATTCCAGCAGGCCTGTTATGTCTGATGTAACAGGGTCGTTGATATTGATCAGGTAAACGCCGTTGTGTGCCACATTTGCATATAGAATTCCATCGGAAACAGCGAGATGTTGCACCTGGTCAGGCGTATTAATAGTGTTAACCGGGTGGATTTCTGCCGGTGGATCGATATCCATTACTTCGATCCCGTTGTCCTGCAGACTTAAAAATGCGTACTCACCTGATAACTCGATTGCGTGGGAACTGAAACTCACCTCGATCCAGTTGGCTACAAAGGCCGATTCCGGGACTGAGATATCTATCACCATGAAGTACGAGATAAATTCATCTAGTTCAAAACCGTAGGCAATCATGAAATTTCCGGATGTAGCGAGAGAGATTGAATAGAAATCATCAGTTGGTGTCTCAACCTGGCCGACCAGGTGGGTGGATTCGGGAGGGTCGATATCGATCACATAAATACGCCCATCAGTTCCAAGCACATACCCGTAGCCATCCACAACATCAATCATATGAGCGCCGTAGTCCCCTATCTGAATTGTGTCAACGATGGTTGGTGCTTGCGGAATACTGATATCGATAACTGTAAGCCCATCGTTAAAGCCTGTGACAAATGCGTAATCGCCGATAACCTCAATATCAGCCATGTATTCGTAAGCCACAACGTTGCTGATCCATGCCGGGCTGAATGGATCATTCACGTCGAAAACATGAAGCCCGCTTACACCACCGGTTACATATGCGTAGTTATCTTTATATGCGATGCTGGTTGCTCTGCTGTTCAGCCACTCAGGTGTCATGTCCACGGGATCGAACGTGTGGACCTCTATCGGGAATAACTGGTAGGCTGTAAGGTCCAGCCATTCGGGTGACGTTGCGTTTTCATTGTCCTCAACTGATACGAGGCACCAGTAAACACCAGGAGGCGCGCCATTCTCATTTTCAATAAATGCTTTCCAGGTTGTGGGTCCCACTCCTGAATAACCCGACACGAAATCAGGTATGACAGTGCCGTCGAAAAGTTCAGGGCATTCAATAACCGGTTCAGTATACGTGGT
>JAUWTM010000088.1 GCA_030614715.1 Planctomycetota bacterium | reverse complement strand
ATGCCGTCGTTCTCCAATGATCGGCTCCCGGGAGTCAAGGAGCGTCCGCTTTCTGGCAATTAAATCTAATTAAGTTACAGGTGGATACTTAATCATGTTTGCCCAGTATTGTCAAGGATTTTTCGGGATTCTTCGGCATTTGGGCTGATTTTTCACATTTTCCCCCATTTTTAACACATCCAAATAATGCCGAAAAATGATTTTTTCTTGCCTGATTTCATGTATGGGTGATTCCCGGCCTGGGACGTTCTCAGGGTCGTCGAAGACCTCTCTCAACTATATCAATACGCTTTACTAGACAACAGATTAATGGGCATTAAGTTCAATAGTATATAACGTTACCCGTGAAGCCAAAACTAATATGATGCTCCATGTAAGGAGGAAGCACGATGTCACGATTCAGCATGAAAATATCCGCAGCAATCGCTGTGTTATTTTGCATGGTATTACTTACAACGCTGACTGCCTGCAGCAGCAACGGCCCGATCGCTCCCGGCAGCCTGGGAGTAGAGGACCTCAAGCAGGATCCGATCATACCGCCGATCAATAATGCGATTGAAGACGATAGCGACCTGTACCTGCAACCCCGGCTAGATGATGCCGATGACGTAGCAGACGACAATGACCAGATCATCCCTGCCGGAGATATCGGCACAGAGACGACCCAGGGACTCGCAGCCGCTCTCTACTTCCTGAGAGAGTCAGGCGGCGGCGTACAAAGCATCCCGTTGAATGCCGACGAGTTCGCGATCCATATCTGGGACACAAACAACGAGGATAACCTTACCGGCCAGGCAATAATCGTATGCGAAGGCGGGCCGACCTCACTTGTAGACGTAAGCGGTGTAGCAATGTTCGAGAACGGAACGTTCCCGCTCACGGTAACAGTGCTTGTCGATGGTTACGCGCTGGCAACGGTCGCTGAGACCACTGCCAACGTGATCTCGTTTGCCCTTGAGCCAACGGTAACACCCGCGTCCGCTAACCTCAGGGGTGTAGTCGATTGCCTTGGAAGCGAAAGAATGTACTTCTACACCGGTGAACTCGTGAATAATTACTACATCGAGTCACCATCACCGATCAACCCCGACTACATCCAGTGGGAACTCGAAGTGGAGTCCGGAACACCGTTTGGATTCTCGGCGTTCCTGTTCGGTGGAATTGAGATCGGCGATGAAGGCGAAGGCAACAGCCCGAACCCGGCGTCACCGGTATTCTGGCTGATCAACTACCAGTCATGGGAGCACAAGGCACTCGAGCCGGACGAGAACCGTTACTACCCGATCGAATGGACAGGGAAGGACGGACCTGACGGCGCCGATGACGGTATCGTGCGCATACCGGCGGGCATCTGGGCGGAGAAGGCAGAAATAGTCCAGAACGGACGGATGATCGTGGTACCGTCCGCGATCCTGCTCGAAAACGAACAATACCTGCCGATCGGACCGCATCTTCTGCTCCATGGCGATGATCCGATGAACATCGAATTTACCGTGCCGTGGTTCGAGCCCGCCCTGGTACCGGACCGATACATCATGTCCGGACAGATTGTCATGCCTGACGGAGCAATCGATATCGTGCATCGCGACTGGCATCCCGGCAGCGACTCACCGGACATCGAATTCTCAGGAATCGCGACACTTGGCGTGACAGGCGATTTCGGCGGGGGAGTCACGTACCCGGTTTTCGCGATCACCGACCCGCTCGGAACCGACAGTGAGCTCATCAGGCTCGAGGCGAGAGCTCCCGACGTAGGCCCTGTGTGGCAGATCACGGTAGCCGGTGAGACGGGAGTTGTCGACACATCGGATTATGCCGTGCCTCTCACATGGATCCAGCAGGTCTATGCAGATTATGACATCATCTATCGTTCGGAGAGCATTTACGCTCTGAGTACAGACATCGATGATTACAACAGTGACCAGGTTATTATGAACCGTCACGAGTCGTGCTTCAGCGCATGGACCGAGCTTAACGGCATATAGAAAATAATTATTAACCAATTTCATGAACACGCTGACGCCCGGTTTCCCCCGGGCGTTTTTCATTTCCAAACCACGTGGACACTGTATGGTCGCAGTACCTGGGGGATATCAGGAACACGGGTTTGTACTGGGATGAGTTTTAGTCTTAATGTGTCATGCACAACCTGTGCATGATTCAACGTGATAGGAACTATTGGGACAGAGGATCGCTTCTAAAAATTAGTATTATCCTTAGGTGCAACATCCTCTGGCTCGGCCTCAGTCAAACTCCCACTTTTCCTCAGCATTACAACCATCATTGGTTGAACAGCTAATTGGGAAATAGCATCAATTTTCGAATAGTGATTTTCAACATTCCATAGATCGAGTGCTTCCGATGTCAATTTACTCGGCAATAATTCATCATTACTAATATTATGAAAACCTTCAACTTCACTAACATTTAATTCCCCCCAGTATAACTGCTTTACTATATTAGCCATTATTTTCGCTTCAACTTTAATATAAATTCCATCATTATCAATATATATTTCTTGATTTGTTAAAGGAATATTAACGTGCAATCCTGGTTCGTCGGGGATCATCTTATTATTCCATGCTGACAGTGATAATTCTAGGGCTGTGCCAATTGGTTTTGATGTACTATCATATAGTAAAACAGTTTCAAGTGGCACTTTTGGCCGGATTGGAATTCCATTGTAAATAAATTTCACGCCAAATTTATCAAGCGCTCGGATATCCACAACGAACGGTATTTTAAAAATGCTGTTCCAATCGAAATCATTTAAATCTAGGAGGCAATATGCATCAATTTGCGCTTGTTTGGATTTTGCGATAGCGTTCTCAGTAAAACCGCTTGATGAAACAATAACGCCCTTGCTGGCTCCAATATCTTGAACTTTTTGTATAAACGCTTCAACAGGTATTACGTCGACAGGTCGTTTTTGATCTCTACATTCCATTGCACATAGAAATTCAAATTGACCGATTTTTTTCTTAATTGTAACATCGACTTGCCGCATTGCACCTGTGACCCGATCCCGAATATAATCATCATGCTTTACAATTGCATCGGGAGAAAGTTCTGATTGAATTTTCGCAACTAATTTCTCAAATAATTTCCATTTTGTCATTACCATATAACTCCTATACCCGATGAGTTAATTTCTATTTTATCTCTCACCCTCCACGATCCTTATCTCATCCTCTGTTAAATCATACAACTCATACACCAGCCTGTCTATCTAAATGCTCATCGACTAACGCACCCTCAAACAGAATCCACCAGTTGTTAATCTCACTTCCCCTCACTCTTCAAAAACTCATCCATATCCTTCAGGATCTTATCTCTATTCTTGATATCCTTCCGTTCCATCAGTTCCCCAAGGGTGCCCCAGAACGGTTCGCCGCACACGACGCAGATAATTCCGTGCTGAATGAGCCACCCGACCGCTTTCGGGTACCGCTCCACTATCTCCTCCACCTTCGAGTCGGGGGTTATTTTCATGGCTGATTCACTATCGCTCATTGGTTACCTCTCTTTTCGGTAACATTATTATATACGGAAACTCACGGGGGAATCATTCAAAAAGATTAAGTCGGATTCAGATACTATAAGTGGGGCTGGACCATGCCCCGAACGACCATGCGCGCGGTATTGAAACGTCACAAGGTTTTCCTCATCTTCGGTGTCGTCTTCGGCATCCTGTATCTCGGCCTGTCGCTGCCGTCCTACGGCCAGGATTCAGTGCTCGAAGGAACTACAGGTGCCGTTGAAGCGGCCGACCCGACAGATATGGACGCCGGCGTCACGTTCCCGCTTCCACGGCTCACAATCGAAGCCGGGAGCACCGAGGATCGCGGTGACGTATCGCTGTCCCTCCAGATTCTCTTCCTCCTGACGATTTTGTCGCTGGCTCCGAGCATCCTTGTAATGACGACGGCGTTCACGAGGATGATAATCGTCCTGTCGCTGACCCGTTCCGCAATGGGCACGCAGCAGATGCCGCCGAACGCGGTCCTGATCGGACTCGCGCTCTTCCTGACGCTCTTCGTAATGGCGCCGGTCGGAAAACAGATCAACGAACAGGCGCTCCAGCCGTACCTCGCGGGCGACATCGGCTTCGAGGAGGGCGCCCAGCTCGCGGAGGAGCCCTTGAGGGATTTCATGTTCAGGCAGACACGTCGAAAGGACCTAGCGCTGTTCCTGAACGTGGCACGTATCGAGGACGTTTTGACCAAGGAAGATGTCCCGACCTATGTACTGATACCGTCGTACGTGATAAGTGAGCTCAAGACCGCGTTCGAGATGGGATTCCTGATTTACCTGCCGTTCCTGATAATCGACATAGTGGTGGCAAGCACGCTGATGAGCATGGGAATGCTCATGCTGCCTCCTATTCTTATAAGCCTGCCGTTCAAGATCCTGCTGTTCGTGCTGGTCGACGGCTGGCACCTGATATCGAGGAGCCTGATACTCAGCTTCAACTGAGAGAGCTGGCCGTGGCCAGCCAACAATCGAGACACATTTGGGAGTGAAGGAATATTATGCCAGAAGATATTTATGCAGGTATCGGACAGAGAGCTTTAGTGACCGGGGTGTCGGTCGCGCTGCCGCTTCTCGGGGCAACGCTGGCGGTCGGCATCATTATAAGTATCTTCCAGGCGGTCACGAGCATCCAGGAGATGACCCTGACTTTTATCCCGAAAATCCTGGTAGTTGCAGCTGTACTTTACTTCTTCGGACCGTGGATGGGCCAGACACTCGTCGTGTTCGCGGAGGAAATACTCGGTAACCTTCCCGCATATATCGGCTGACACAAAGGTGAGATAAATATCGACAATAGTATGTGTGCTTCATTTAAGCACGGCTTGACAGACGGCATCTAATAAGTTACATTCGTCTGCCTGCTCGGCCCCATCGTCTAGCGGTCTAGGACACCGCCCTCTCAAGGCGGCAACACGGGTTCAAGTCCCGTTGGGGCTGCCAGTGAAATTAACAACCTCCCGGAAATCGGGAGGTTTTTTAGTTCTAGTTCCAAAAGGACCGACTTGATCTAATTATGGTCCACAGTTATGACTACATTCCCCTTTTTGTGCCCTTTTTCGACATACCTGTGAGCCTCCGCAGTTTGTTCCAATGGATAGCACCTATCAATGACCGATTTTAACTTCCCCGCCTCAATAAGGTCTTTAAGGAAATATAGTTCATCAGGATTCTTGCCAGCTAGTCCAAATATTACTTTCCTGCTACCTGCCATTGAAGTCCATAGTGCATCAAGTAGAGGCCAGTCAACTGTAAGATAGATCCCTTTCTGCTTCAGCGAGTTTTTACACCGTGAAAATGAGGTCTTTCTTACCGTGTCGAAGATGACATCGTAGGTCTGTCCGTTCCTGGTAAAATCCTCCTTTGTGTAATCAATGACTTTATCGGCACCAAGAGATTTCACCATTTCTAAATTCGTGGTACTGCATACCCCGGTAACTTCCGCCCCAAAGTAACTGGCGAGTTGTACTGCAAATGTACCTACACTTCCAGAAGCGCCAAAGATAAGGACTTTCTGTGCGGTCTGAATATTTCCTTGCCTGAGAAAATGCAACGCTGTCAGTCCCCCAACAGGAACGGCGGCGGCTTCCTCAAAGGTCATGTTGGCCGGTTTTACAGCCAGCATCCCGTCTTCAGGCATACATTTGTACTCGGCATTAGTACCGCCAAAACTAGTCCCCCAGGGAAGACCAAAAACCCGGTCGCCTTTCCTGAATAGTGTTACATCCTTGCCTACTGCTTCTATTTCCCCGGCCAGCTCGTCCCCAGGGATAGGTTTAGTCGGTCTTGTGAGACCATACATGATTCGCGCGGGGAGCCAGAACCAGGGAGCGAATGTGGAACTTCGAATAAACACGTCCCCCGATGTAACTGTGGATACGTGGATCTTGATCAGTACTTCGTTGTCCTTCGGAGAAGGCTTTGGCACATCTTTGAGGTGAAGGACTTCCGGAGGCCCGTATTTTGTGCATACAATCGCTTTCAAGAGTGTCCGCCACTTCCCAGGTTTTTGTTATTATGCTCCACAGTTATGACTACATTTCCCTTTTTATGTCCACTATCGACGTATTTGTGAGCCTCGACGATTTGTTCCATCGGCCAGCTTTTATCTATTACCGGTTTTAGCTTCCCTGCCTCTACCAGCTCTCTCAGGAATTTTAAATCTTCAGCATTCTCGCTTGAGACCCCTGATATTACTTTCCTGCCGCTTGTCATTGAAGTCCAAAAACCCAGAATATACGGTGAAATCGTCATTACAGAACCTAATAAAAAAGTTCCTTTTGGTGTTAGCGATTGTATGCTGCCTGAAAATGAACTGTAACCTACCGTGTCAAAGATCACGTCGTACGTCTCACCGTTTTTGGTAAAATCCTCCTGAGTGTAATCAATTACCTTGTCTGCTCCCACGGATTTCACCATTTCAACACTCGATGTGCTGCATACCCCGGTCACTTCTCCTCCAAAGTGCTTCGCCAGCTGTACCGCGTATGTGCCTACACTTCCGGAAGCTCCGTAGATTAAAACCCTTTGTCCATTCCGGATATTTGCCTGTCTGAGAAAATACAATGCTGTAAATCCCCCAATTGGAACAGCAGCTGCTTCCTCGAAGGTCAGATTGTCCGGTTTTATTGCCAGCGGTCCATCTTCGGCCAGACATATATACTCAGCGTAAGCACCAAATCCTAAATTGGTTGATCCAAAGACCGGGTCACCTGCCTTGAATAATTTTACATCTTTGCCGACTGATTCAACTTCCCCGGCAAACTCGTTCCCCAGTATCTGTTTCTTTGGTGCACTGAAACCAAACATTAGTCCCATGGGGAGTCGATACATGCCTGGCACGTCGAACGCGCGAATTCTCACGTCACCTGCCGTCACTGTTGTCGCATGGATTTTTACCAGCACGTCATTGTCCCCGGGGACAGGTTTTTCCACTTCCTTAAGCGTAAGAACATCCGGTGGCCCGAACTTTGTGTATACAATCGCTTTCATATGGGTATCCCTCCTTAATCCTTAATTTATTGTAACTAATCTCAGGTAAATTTACAGGTGTTATGGATTGCAGTTATCAATCAACCGATCCCCGGACTAACCTTTGCCCTGCACCTGTCCATCCGCAGTCCTTGCGGTTTCAATTCCGGAGTTAATCTCGTTTATATCCCGGTCCTTTACAGTCCCTGCTTCGATCCTTTCCTTCAGCGTTTCCCAGTCATTTAATGCGGTCCCCGGTAACTCCCTCTCAAGGGCCATTTGCCCCCTCTGCCAGAGGAATTCCCCAAGTTTATTTTTCGAAAGGAATGATACATCTCCAGTGATACCCTTCCACGCTTCCCAGCATGGATCGTCACCGGATTCCCGCTCAGCGATCCCGATATGGTAAAGGCGGAAGTCATGATCAAGCTGCCTGTAGGTTTCAGCCGTGATATTTCTGAGACATGACTCGACACCATAATATTTTTTCCCTGTCCGTTCCCTGACATGTTCATGCAGCTCAAAAAGGTCCCATGACTCGCAATAGGCTGTCGGCTGGATACAGGCAGGATCCTGTTTGTCCTGGTGATATATCCACCGTTGATCCAGCTGGTTATTCCTGTACGCCCGTCCAAGCGGGGTTCCCGGATAAATGCGTAACCCCATTGAATAATAGGCCGATTTCACAATCCTGTCAGGGATCGATTCTACGTACCTTAATACTTCATCGACTGACTCTTTAGTCTCACCCGGCATCCCAAAAAGGAAAACAAACGAGATACCCAGTCCAATTTCCCCGCACCAGGACACAAAGTCGCGAATATGCTGGAACCTGTGATTAATTCCATTTCGGGCGAGAATGTCGTCCGACACATGATCGACAGACAGTTGAAACATGCAACCTGAATCAGCGATTGCTTCCACCAGCTTGCGATTGCATGGACGTGGGGTTATCGACATGTCCAGCTTCAGCTCACGGGTCAATACGTTCTGTCTTACACGACTGAGTAACTCGATCGTACGGTCAACGCCTCCGTGATTGGTTTCCGGGTCCGCAAACATAATCTCGTCAACAACAGGATAACGCTCAACGACACCTTTGATTTCTTCCATCACTACATCGACCGGTGGCAGCAGGATTTTCCCGCTCTCATTGCCTTCGATGCAATATGGACAATCCTGGGCGCAACCGACAATCGTCCTGACTGCGGCATCTGATCGGATATTGAAATAAACGCTCTCGCGTTCGATCACGGGCAGGAATTCTCCCCCACGGGGTTCATCGTTATGCACGATATGGTTGCCCTCAGGACGGTAAACCGCTCCGGGGACATTTTGTATTGCCTGTTCAAATGGGATTTTATCAACTGCCATATTCGAAACGAGTTCGGCAAAACCGATCTCCGCCCTCCCGGTAATCCCGGCATCGGCACCGAGATAATCGAGCATCTGGGTTGGCATCCTGTTAAAGACCACGCCACCAAGTACAACCGGCACGTCGGGTTTATGCCTTCTGACCAGTTCGATGACAGCTAATACGTCATCAATACAGCATACCGGCTGAATCTTGCCACCGGCCAGTTTCGAATCCCAGAGCACCTGAGCGTCATCGATATTCCGAATTGAGACGCCGATCAACTTGGTGTCCGGCCTGAGGGAATCAACAATCGATTTTTCCGGGTCCATGGTGATGTACGGGTTCACGATGTCGCAGTCCACAGGCAGCGTTTGCAGATGAGTCCTGATAACTTCCAGACCATACGGACCTGGCAATGCAGTGTAAGTGATCCTGGGATTATTCGGATAGAGGAGCAGGATGTGCACTGGTAGTTAAATCCCCCGGGAGTTCTGACTTGACACATTCATTGTATCTTAAAAGTTACACCAATATAAAACACTGGATTGAGAAGAGTACTCGAAGTATTCGTTGATTTCCTCCCATGCGAGTTGATGTCAATAGATCAGAATTTTTCTGGATATACAAAAAGAGGCTGTTTTCAGCCTCCTGTTTCCTGTATTCTCACAACCACTTCAAAAATCTGTCTGACACAACAGTTTCTGCATCAGGGTTCGATTTCAATTGTATAATCTCCCTCACCAGAGTATGCAAAGACAGCCAGGATTCCGATCTCGGGTAAATGGAAATTATCCGAATCCGGGCTGGAAACACTATCAAGTTCCCCAGCGACTTCATCAAGGCTCCACACCAGGCAATCGATATCACACAGGTTATCATTGTAATACAGTGTAATCGTCGGATGATATCCTTCCTGGCCTGCAAGAAGGAAAAAATCAATATCGTCTTCGCATGCATAGCCCCTGATTGTTAGACCACTGATTACGTCGGCGTCCGTAAGCTCATCATTTGGTTCATTTTCCGATGGCCCTTCGCAATCACCAGAACTGCGTATTGTATCTCCGTCTGATGGATACACTTCTACCCAGTACTCGGCATTACCTGAATAAGAGTACACCCTGATAAATAAGTCGTCCTCGATCTCGAATTCTTCCTCATCAGGACTCGATACACCCATGAGGGAACCCACTTCTTCACGATCACTGAACACTTCAATATCGAGATCAGCGTCGTCGTCGTCATGGTGAAGAACTACCGTGTAATAATCAGATGTGTTTCTTCCGAAGTCGAACGTGAACCAGTCCTCATCATCCTCGCAGATGATTCCATCGAACGATTCTTCAGTGATGGTATTTGCCCGCGATCTTGAATCATTAGGTTCATCCTCATCGGCACCCTCACACTCATCATCCCAACGGTCATCCGCTGCCCGATCATCATCCCTGTCAGAATCTGGTTCGGTATCCTCGATTGTAATCGTATATGGACCATCTCCGTCATACGCGAAAACGTTTATGTAGCATATCCCGTCGATACTAACATCGGTGCTGTCGGGACTATAAACACTATCGAGTACATCTTCCACGTCATTATCGCTTAAAATCTCCAGATCAATATCGCATTCATCATCATCGTACGTAAGAGTCACACTCAGATCTGAGTCTTCACGATCTTCGAGAAGGAACCAGTCAACTTCATCACCGCAGATTCGCCCTTCGATCCTGTCTCCATCAATCACAGTGGCATGGCTGATATTATTGTTCGGTTCCGATTCATCCGGGCCTTCGCAGTCACCGGTCCTGTAGTCATCCTCTTCTACGTCCTCATCCTCTTCGTCCTCTTCATCATCCCGAGTCCTGACAGGAGTATTTATCTCCACATCCTCCTGCTCAACCTCGATTGTATAATATCCAAATCCCATGATTGAATATACTCTGACAAAGCAATCACCATCGATTTCCACATCAACATCGTCGGGACTTCTCCCACGATCCATGACTTCGATCATTTCATCATCATCGTAAATTTCCACTGCGATCTGACACTCGATTTCATCAAAACTAAGCATCAGAGAAAATTCGTCGCCCCCCAGAACATCCAGCTGGTACCAGTCGCTCATGTCATCACCGGACCCAACCTCACCGATAATCATGAGTGATCTTATTACCGTGGCTTCGTCACGCGTATTGTTAGGTTCTGTTTCCGATGGTCCTTCCTGCGCGTAAACCAGGCCTTGCACAATGCATAGTAAAAGAATAGTAATTACACATTTACCCAGGATCAATTTCATTCGGGACCTCCTTAATGACCAGAAGGTAGTAATAATAGCTGATTACATTAATTTTTCAAGGAAATTCCAGTTAATCTGCAGACCCAGACTGGCATATTGAATGAATGTTAAGTTTTGAATCTCTCCTTCAGAGTCGGGATATTTTTTTGTGCTGTTGAAGCCTACGATGGACTTTATATCCCGATCTGTCCGACGTGCGTACAGGCGTATGAGCAGCGAACAGCTTCTTCCGGCTCCCACTTACAACTCGTAGTCCGGGTAATTTATCCAGATGTGCCACTCTAAAAACCCAAGTGCCACATCCTCCTCCGCTCTTGTAGCCTCCGGAATGTTCTCACCAGCAGGGAGATCCTGGTACATCCCGAGATTCGCCACATCTATACGTCCCCCCAGATACTGACCTCCACTCGCACCATCTCTGAGCGCACACGGACCGATGATCGCGTTTGAAAAGAACAACGGGACATCCTGGTCCCACGTGGTGTTCATATCGGGAAGTCCCGCCACGGTCAATTCAGTTGAGATCCGCGCCTGCTGAGGATTGGACTCGGTTCTGATCCAGTACCTGCCAAGGTCGTCCTGTTCAATTGTGACCTTCGCGGTGCCTCTTGCCTCCGACGGTGTGTTCCTGACGAATGCTCCCATACCCAGATTGCCGGCTGTCGCAAACGGGTCGTATAACCAGTGCAGCTCGTTGCTCCAGGGATTGGTGTCCGTCGACTCCATGAGTACAAGCCTTTCCCATCCGAAAAATTCATCACCCGTCTGGCCCGACGCCCTCGATGTGTAGAACATAGACCCCTTGTAACAATACGATCCGAAAATTGTCCAGTCATCGTCAGCGTTGAAAGGGTCGCTTTCCCCAGCCGGTGTGAACCCGTCCTGGCTGTGGTCCTCGCAGCCGTCCTCCTGCCCGTCATCATTCGGATGATCGTTATCCTTGTCCAGCTCCTTGGGTTTGCCGTCACCATCGATGTCTCTCTCCCGCAGGTTGTACGATCCACCGAGGTTGAAAACGTATCCGACTATGTCCTGAAGATCATGCACGCCGTCGACATCCGTGTCCACAGCCGTCGGATCGGTTTTAAATCTCTCGGTCTCGTCAAAATCGACAATCCCATCTTCGTCTGTGTCATTTGTGTACTGATCAAGGTCGAAGTACATTCGATTTCCTTTGGGTGGGAAGATGTATATATCACTGTAGTCCCTGGCAGTATCAGCAAGCACCCAGTTAAATCTCAATGCGCCAGGCAGGGGTGGTCCAGGTTCATGAACCAGTAACCATGTCTCCTCCCCGCCCTCCACTTCGATCTGGGCATAACCATAGATTACGTACGGGTCACCACCATTGGGACACGCGAGAATTGGATAACCGGGCTCCAGTTCCGATTGAATAGAGACCACTCCCTGAGGAGGCATTGGATTAAACATGTCGGCATGGTCATAAACAACCCTGGCACTTCCCCTGGCTGTATCAAAAATCCAGTTTAGTGCCCTTTCAGCGTCATCGTAACCATACGCGTGCCAGTGATCGAAATCGTTGATCGGGTCGCCTACATGTGATTGCTGCCCTGGCTGCCACCACGTTGTCTCATTCCCGGTTGTTTCATTAATATAGTGCGCAATGGCATCCTGCGGGATGTTTTCATTACCGTCTGCTTCCGCGATCATCTTCAGGCATGCGATCCACTTGTATCCTCTGATATGTTCGCAGCCAGAGTCTGTCTCATCTGCGTGGGGCTTCGACCAGCTGCAATCGCCCTCCATAAGGCAACCGTCGAGACACAGCATGGCTGTATCCCTCATCGGGTTCACCTTGTCGCACATGATGTAGTCACCTAACACAAATTCACCCGTCCCATTCCCCGATTCCCACGCGGTTTCGGCGGATATAAAAGCTCCATACGTTTCGTAGTCGGCGTAATGAGTAGCTCCCTCGATCTCAAAGTCACCAGGCACGACATCAGATCCTCCACCCTGCAGGCCCAGAGTGGCAAGCATCATGAAAATGACCAACAATATTGTCCAATAAAATTTAACTGCATTTGGTGATCGCATGGGAGAAATTATAAACTAATGAGGGGTAATATGTAACTCCGGTTAACTAAATACAAGTGTCATCTATCGGCCAGATATGGGAGGTCAGGTTAAATAAAAAAGGGGTTTGAGGACAAGAATCAGCCCTGGATTCCTGGGGTCCCGCTCGATTATCTGTAAAGTTTGTAGAGTTAATCCAGGTTACCAGTCGCAGCAATGACCTGCCAGAATTGGACTGCCCCCCTCGACAAAGCTGGCCGGGGAGGTTATTATTTTACCCTCTACTGATCCAGGATCTGTTGCCTGGCTGGTTTTTGCATGTTTTGGATCCTTCAGCGGTTTAAATGTCAAGGCTAACCAGGGCAAATGTGATCTGGCTCCAACTAAGGATGTTTAAAAAAAATATGCATTCCTGTTACAAGCATATCAGAGATTTTTGAAGAAGGTGAGTAATTTTTTAGAAAACATGCATACCTTTCACATCCCAGTGATGGGCACAGGTTTTACCACCGATACTCCCATTAAAGTAGCAAGGTACGGAATTTCTTCCGTTATTTCGCTGGTTGATGACGTACTGATCGAACAGTTGCGGAAATTCCACTCCGAGAGAACCGGCGAGCCTTATGAAGAAATTACGAACAAAGATAGGGATCGCCGGGCGCGCAGGATTACCCTTTACCTGAACCTTATGAACCGACTCGTTCAGCGTCAGGTGAAGGAGCTGAAGGCACAGCCATTTTCACCCGGCAGCGACATTGTTCGTTACTTCGATCTTCTCCCGGATTCAGAACCCAGACGGCTGTTCGACAAAATGCTTGCTGAAGATAATCAGGAGAAAAAGGCTGAGATGCAGCAACTCCTGCGCACATTCGTCGTGCCCGGCAGCATCGAAGTCAATATCATGACCAAGCTCGACAGGGAAAATTTCCAGGGAAGCGTCAAGCTGCCACCCGAATTCACGGATGCCAAGGCAGCTTTTCGGGGATTTGCATTGAGTGAATTACGGTCATCCATTGTTTTTTCGGCTGGTATGAACCAGCGCCTGTTTAGATACATCAACCAATTCGAGGACTTCTATCCCGACAATAACGGAAGGTTTAAAAAAGAGGTCATTCTCAAGGTCAGCGATTTCCGTTCTTCCGAAGTCCAGGGATTATTCCTCGCTAAACGGGGTATCTGGGTATCCGAACATCGAATTGAATCAGGCTTGAACTGCGGGGGCCATGCATTTCCCACTGCAGGCAACCTTATGGGACCAATTCTCGAGCAGTTTAAGGAACGAAAGACGGAGCTGATTGACAAACTTTTCCTGTCGTTCAACAAAGCTCTGGCCGAAGACGACCGCGATACTCTGGACCAGCCTCCGGAAGTTAAATTTACTGTGCAGGGAGGCATCTGTTCGTATAACGAGGATCAAGTACTGCTTGATTATTACGGCATGGACAGAACCGGTTGGGGCACTCCCTGGTTGCTCGTCCCCGAGGTTACTGGTATGGACAAGATCCACCTTGCCCTGTTATCCGAAGCTACTGAAGATGACATGTATCTGAGCGACAGTTCTCCGGTAGGTGTGCCCTTCTGGAACCTTCACACTTGTGCAAGCGAAACTGAACGACTCAAGCGTATCGATGCTGGTACTCCCGGAAGTGCCTGCCCGAAAAGTTACCTGGTTTCAAACACTGAGTTCACAGAACGACCGATCTGTGTTGCATCTCGTGCTTATCAGCAACGCAAACTTGAAAACCTCGACAAAGAAGCCTATACAGAGGAGCAACTGGCAGTAGTGAAGGAGGCCATGTTGGCTAAAAGTTGTATATGTCATGACCTGGGCGGCAGTGTTAAAATTAAAAATGGTATCGAGCAGAACGTGACTCCCGTAGTGTGCTGTGGACCGAACATCGTTGACTTTTCCAGGATCGCGACCCTCGAGGAAATGATCAGCCACATTTACGGAAAAGCTAATCTACTGACCAGTTCCGATCGTCCGCACATGTTTATCCGGGAATTGGAGCTCTATGTCGATTTTCTCCGTGATGAAATGGCCAAGTTTTCACTTAACCTGTCTAATCGCAAACAGAAGTATCTCGTCAAATTCAAAGAGAATCTTCTTGAAGGAATTGAATACTATCAGCGTCTTCACAGCATGATCATTAAAGACGACAGGAAAAGTTTCCTCGATGACCTTAAGTCACTGAAAAATGCACTTGATGCCCTTGATCTGGATTCAATCAGCCCATCACGAGATCTGAAGATTTGTCAGTCGCAGAGCAGCTGACTGAGAATTCCCCCAAAGCCTGCAAGAGAATTATTCCCCAATATTCGTGGGGATTCTAATTACGTTCGCCTTCCTACCATACGCACGAATCCGATGTATCGTCCCTGATCGGTACGTAACAGAGGAAGTTCTGTTTCGACGTCCTGGGGTCGATTGGCGTTTCCGTATGCTTCCAGCAGCTCCGTCCATTCCAACCATAATTCGAAACCGCCCGGGAGCATCTCGGCAAGCTCGACAGTGAACCCCGGCATTCTACTCCAGTGCTTACTCCACCATTCCAGCGAGTTCATGAAGTAAAAATCCTCCGGCATGTACGATGGTAATGGATCAGGGAGTTCAGTTGGCGAAGCGGGTGACACGATACCCAGTTGCCCCCCATGTTTAAGATGCTTCAGGAGATGGAATTCCAGGTAATGGACATCTGTACCGTAATAATGGTAGCTGTCCAGGCTGACAATCGCATCGAAATACTCCTCGGCAAATGGAATCGAATGCGCCTCTAAATGAATCGGGTGAATCCTGCCATCAAGTCCCGCCTCTTTGATTCTATTGTAGTTGTCGGTGGGCTTAATCCACAGGTCGGCAGCCCATACCTCGACACCGAACTCCCTGGCAAGGAAAATCGAGCTCATTCCGGTGCCGCAGCCCAGATCCAGGACTCGCATACCGGATTTCAGGTCCATTGACTCACACAGCAGCTCAGTGAGCCATAAAACGTTTGGACCCATTTCATTCTTGAAGACCCAGTCCAGATCATATTCAGATGACCTTGGAAATCGTTCCTTTTTGTACATGTCTAGTAACTTAACGTCTGGATTATTCATATCCGCCCTCAACATTACTGTTTGATTGCCGGGAAAAATTCAGATTCACGATAGTATCATTACGTCATTAATATTGAGATCGAAGCAGCACGATGTGATTTCTTAATAAAGTTCGAAGATCCTCAAGCCATAATTAACGGTGACCAGGTACAGGATATTATCAGCCACCAGCAGGTCCCGGACTTTATAGGGCTTGTCATCGCAGAGATAGCCCATTGTATTGAGGTTTTCCGGAAGCCAGGTCCGGCAGATTACCAGACTGGTGCCTTCACCACCTGCGTATCCGTATTGACCTCGCACTGTAAAATGGTAGTAATTACCCGCTTCTGGAGTTGGAAGAGTCTCCGAACCCGCCAGGGCGGGAAATCCAGGTGCACTGAGGTCTGCTATTTCAATCTCTCTTTCGGTCAGCATGTACAACCAGGGTCCCTGAACTTCAATGTCACGGTAATCGTATGCGGAGACGGCATATGTACTGACATAACTTGGATTCAACGGGTCGGTTATACTGTAGACCCCGACACCGCTGGTTCCCCCTGCATACATGTAATCGCCGAAAAACGTTATGTCATAGTAGGTGGTGCCGGGATTCAAATCAGTGACGAAAGAAGGTGAAGAAGGGTTACTGATATTGTAAATCAGTAAATTAGGCGCAACATACGTGTACACTGTATTACCAGTTATCCCAATACCGTTGACAGTAGCAGCCTCAGAAGTATCGAAGTAGTGGGACAGATTGAGAGGGTCCGATGCGTCAGTCAATCCCCAGATTTGATGTCTCCAGGTCAGGAGAATATCATCCTCGACCTTCATGACCCAGACTACATAATCCAGTCCCAATTGAGCAATAATGCCGGCACTGGATGGGTCTGACACATCGAGTGTGCTGAGCATTTTACTATCGTCGGAGACAATAATGTACCCGTCTTTTTCGCATACGGCCAATGCACAATAAAGAGTTTCCAGGTCACTGACAGTTACTGGCGATGTCAGATTTGTGCAGTCGAGGACCTCCAAACCACCGTATTCGGTAACCACGGTCGCGATTTTGTTCGAAACAGCGACATCGGCAGCCCCACCTTCCACGGGAGTCACTGAAATAAAGTCAACTGAACCATAAAGAGTTGCCTGACAGATCGCTATCCCTTCAGTTCCTGCTGACGCATAGATATAAGGCCACTCAAGGCACATCCTGTTGGGCTCACCCGGAATATCGACAGAACCATGGGGCACAATTGAATTGCTTGTCAGTTCGAAAACCTGAACATACCCTTGTGCGTAAAAGACTTGAGCAGCGGCATAAATTTCATTATTACTGACGGTAATATCCCAGATACTGTGACCAAGTGTCATAGCCAGTATTGCCGTATTAGTTACACTTGACGGATTGGTCACATTGTAACTGTGAAGGTAACTGCCGGCGGAGATTACCAGGACTGTTCCCAACCCGTCAGGTTTGGTCTCGACCATATTCCGCGACGCCCCGATGGTATCGAATGATCCAAGCAATGCGGGACTTGCAGGATCAGTCGATATGGCGTAGATGTACACGTCATCGTTGCCGGCATCAGGTAACGTTGATATATAAAGTCGAGTATCGGTTACACACATGGACCCGATATTATCGCTGAATGTCAGGATCTCCTCGTGCACGACAGGTGATTCCGGGTTGGTAATATCCACCATGCTGAGAGAATCCCAGTACCTTGTGTACAGGTACGGATAATTAAAACACGTTGGTTCGGCGCCTAATTGAGTCTGCAAGAATACATCGGACATGTGCTGAGGATAAGCTGGGTCGCTCACGTCATAGACCCATATCTGAAACTCCCCGACGAGAACCGCAATGTCTTCGTGCCGATGTACTATTTCTGCATTCAGATTGAGCTCCGGGGGGGTAATCTCGATGGGATTGTCCGGT
>JAUWTM010000111.1 GCA_030614715.1 Planctomycetota bacterium | reverse complement strand
GCGCGAGAAAAATTCACGTGCGATCATGACCGTGATTGATTGTGCCTGCCTTACACGCAAGCATCGCGATCCCGTTAAGCGTGACCTGATGCGTCAACTGGGACTGCCGGAGCGGTACCCGGAGGTTCAGTATCCGAGTCCGGGGAATACACCCGACGATCTCGAAGACGAGGAGGTCTGAGCGACCTGCAGGCAAATGGAAGCCACTGAGGAAAAAATCTTCAAGAGCCTGATCGAGCGACTGCCGGTATGCCGCGAGATGGATACCTCTCCGGAGCGCCACATCTACCTTCACTGGCTGATAACGAAGGGGGTCACGCTACTCGGTGGTGAACGTCCCATCCTTGTCGGTGGTGGAGCGATTGAATTCTACACCGGGATACGGTTCGCGACCGGAGATTTGGACCTGATTGCCCCGGACAGGAAATCGACCACTTTAGCCCTGGAGGCCCTCGGGTTCGAGAAACCACCGAACTTCCGTCACTTCGTCAATCGATCCATCTCGGCACTGGTTGAGATTCACGGATCGAAACTCAAGGCGAGTGAACAACCGCTTGAGCTTGTTTACAGGAAGGTTCCCCTGCTGCTGGTCAGCCCGGAGGACTGCATCGCTGACCGTCTCGACTCCTACCGTAAGTTCGGTTCGACACTTGATTTCCTCAACGCCTTTCTCATCTCGTACCACCAGATGGACCGGATCGAGGAACCTCACCTAGTGGAGATGATCCACAGACGGAAGCTCTGGGACTTTTACCGTCCCCTGCAGAACATCTGCAGGGAGCTGGTCTGTGACGAAATTGGCGTGGATGAAGCAGCAGCGTCGTTGATCCATTTCATGAAAAAAGGAACGGTGGAATGCGCATTTTAAGGTGGGATATCGTAAGGAGAGAAGTTGAGGGGAACGCTGCATTCAACATGCAGCTCCTGAGGGCTATCGACCCGAGACTGATCACCCACCGTCCACGGGACCCGGAGAAATTCCTTCTGATGCAGGAACTCGGGATGGAAATTACGGTCGAGGCAGTGGAGGAGGGCGGAAAGGGTTTAAAAAAAGCCGGCAGACGTCGTGTTGTCGAGAAGTCGAAGCCTGAAGATATAGTCCCGACCAAGGAATGCGATGTCGATGATTGATATCGGTTGGTAATGAAGTACAGGCTTACATGCAGGCATCCAGCCTGTTTTTTTATTTGCTTTATTCATTGACGCTGAAATGTCAGAATTAAACGGTATAATTCAGCCTCCTGGTTATATCCGATGGACGGGACATCGATAAAAAATACAATGCAGCACTTGATCAAATCTGAGGAAGTATCCCTCTCAAGGGACGTGCTGGTTTCCAGGGACCATCTCGTACTTGGCGATAATCTTGACCTGCTGGAAATTCTGCCGGACGGGTCTGTCGATCTGGTTTATATCGATCCACCGTTTGCCACCGGTAAAAGACGTGAAAGTCCGCAGGGTGCGGACGGTCCCGAAGGCTACGATGACTCGCTCGACGATCCTGTGGAATTCACTCAGTGGTTAGCACCAAGACTGAAAGGTCTCTGGAGAGTTCTCACTGACGAGGGCAGTCTTGTAATTCACCTCGACACGAGGGCTGTCCACCATGTACGTGTCTGGTGCGATGGTGAATTCGGCCCGGACCGTCTGGAGAACGAGATCATCTGGCATAACACGGGTGGTGGTCGGAGCAAACGCAGGTTCAGCCGCAAGCACGACGTCCTGCTATGGTATTCGAAGGGGGACGGACGGGCTTTCAATATCGATGCCGTACGAGAACCGTACGAACCAACCAGCGGCTACGCGAAAGGCGGGATTGTCAGCAAAAAGGGCAAGAAATACATGCCGAATCCGAAGGGGAAGCCGGTCGATGACGTCTGGAACATCCCGATGGTGAACCCGCTTGCGAAGGAGCGTACGGGTTACCCAACTCAGAAGCCTGTGCAGCTTCTCGAAAGGGTAATAAGCGCTCTTTCAACAGAGGGCGGGGTCGTAGCAGACATTTTCAGCGGCAGCGGAACCACAGCGTGCGCGTCCGCGAAGCTTGGACGTCGGTTTATCTGCTGCGATAACAATCCGGATGCCATTGAAATTACCACGGAGCGTTTGAAGGAGATCGGGGCGGACGAACCGGTCCAGCTGAGGATTTAATAAATATTGGCATGGCAGACTGGAAAGTCTGCCCCACATAAGAAATTAGTAGATTTTCATGCCACCTGAAATGGAGTGGACAATGAGCGGTGATCTATTGGAATGCAGGATTGAGGGTAAGGACGCAGAGGTCGATTCATTTGCATCCTGTATTCATGCGGCATTGAGATACTGGGGCAGGGAATTCGAGTACGAATATATCGCAGGACTGGCAGGAACGCCGTTTTCACCCACGTGGTATGAGTCCGAGGACTGTATGGCGTGGTGGACAGAGTTCGGTAACGGTAACCGCATAAAGTTCGTGGGGAAATCCCTTGGATTCCATGTCGTGGAATCCCCGAAAATGTCGTACGAGGAGTACCGGAAGACGGGAGAAATTACGAAGGAGCACTCCGAATTCTGGGACCGTGCGAAGGAAGCGGTTATCTCTGGAGAGGTTGTCCTGGTGAAGACGTGGCCCAGCTGGAGCATTATTACCAGGTGGGACGACGATTACAGCAAAATTGAACTCTCCACGATGCAGCACCTGAAGGAGCTCTGCAGTGTCCAACCGTTCATGGAGGCATACATTCTTACACCGGGTCCGGCTGAATACACAAGGGCTGAATCGTTAAAAGAGGCGTTGAAGTTCGGTGCGGATGTCGCGGACGGCACGTTCCACGTCCCCGGCTTCCAGTACGGGGGGAAGCTGTACGAAGCAATCCTCAAGCGGATGGAACACGACGTGTTCTGCGAGTCGTGCGGTGATAAGAGCTGGTCATGCGCGCTCAGGACGATGGCGCGGGTTCACGGGACAAACAACGATGCGGTCAGTTTTCTCGAGTTTGCAGGTGAATTTCTGGGTGATCAGCTCCCGAAAACGGTACTGAACGAAGCAATCAAGGGCTTCAGGGCTATCGCGGACTTGTCAAGGGCGTATTTGAACCGGGAATTGCTCGAAGATAACTGGAACGATGCGGGTTTCAGGGACGAATTTACATCGAAGGTCCAGTCCATGAAGGTCAGGCACAGGGACACAGCGGGGATCCTGAGACGTCTCGCAGGCGGGCTCTGATATCCGTTTTGCCCGGGAATTCTGACATCCGGTGTAATTAGCTTGATTTGAGGATATAACACATGTTTACCTTCTTGTTAGGGTGGCGGGTATCTGGTAGAATTTGGGCAATAAGTCATATTAAATATTATTAAGTAAACGAGGAGGAATTGAGGGTGACTAACGCGGGCGCGCGAACAATCGCCTTCATCTCGAACAAGGGTGGAGTGGGTAAAACCCACATAGCGATCAATCTCGCACTCCAGTTCGCGAGGGAGGGTCGCCGTGTTCTATTAGTGGATACTGACTTAGGTAGTGCTAACGCGGATCTCCGTCTCGGTATCAGACCCCTGGTCACTGTAAATGATTTCTTCGAGAAGCGTGCGGATATTTTCCAGTGCCTGGTCCCGACCGAGTACGGATTTCACTTCCTTGCGGGAAAATCCGGCGAATTCAAGCTTGCGAACCTCGCTCACCAGCAGAAAATCAGGCTGCTGAGGGCCTTCGACAGGCTCGTGCGCGATGGCGGCTACACCGATATTTTCTTCGATCTCGGAGCGGGTATCGGTAGCCGTGTGCTTGACTTCGCACTCGTCTGCGACGAATGCATAATCGTCGCGACCCCGCAGGACATCGTAGCGGCGTACGCTGCCCTGAAAGCCTGCTGGACAAGGTTCACCAGGCTCAGCGACATGCACTATTTCAAGAGTAAAACCGGTGGAGTGCATTTCACTGACGGCAGTCATTCAGGCCGCAAGCTCCGTATGAATTTCCTTGTCAACCAGGCTGAAAACCTCAGGGAGGCAAAGGGTGTCTACCTGAGGATTCTGGACGTGGCCCGGACCTTCTTCTACACTCCGGAAGGCCAGTCTGTACTCCCGCTGAGGTATATCGGTGGAGTTCCCTACGTCCATGCACTCCTGAGGACCGCTGAACGGAGCAAATTACCCGCGTTGGTGCTGTACCCTCACCATCCCTTCAGCAAGGCGATCGGTGAAATAACAGGGGTTCTGCTTGAGAAGCAGTCGGTAGCCCCGAACCGCCTGGATGTGCCGTTTACAGATCGCGTACGCGGCGTGGTCCAGGCATGGGTTAGTTGAGTACCGAAAATTCCTTTAACTCAGTGAAAACCTGTTTTGAAAGTTACCTACTCCCTTTTTTAAGGGAAAGTTTCTGGTATGAGTTTAAACAGAGGTGTTTACTTCTAATTGAACTGCCTTCGGAAGAATGATAGCCAGCTTGCGATGAGTACGATACCGAGGTAAGCCCCGACATGCCACAGTTCAGAGTAAAGGCCGTCAGCAGCTGTCGGGCTCAATTCTTCGAACATGCCACGGGCGAGGCTGAACCAGAGATCGGATGCCAGGTACTCGGTTGCCTGCTGGCCGATCACATTCAATGGTGGCAGGATCTTGAAAAGTCCCCTCACCAGCCATTCGAGCTTCAGGACCTCAACACCAAGAAGTTTAATCATTGACAGGCCGGACGTGCCTGCCGAGAAGGTCATAATCGTGGCAAGCAGACCCGCAAGGAAACCTCGCAACCAGATTGTCATGAGGAGAGTAATTGCACCGACAAGGCACGGGGAAAGAGAGCCTATCCCGATCGCTTTAAGGTACTCCGGATGCACGTCCATGCCGCTGAGGGCCTGGCATACCAGGGTCCATACAGCGATTATGATCATGAATAATATCGTTGCAGCCCAGCCGGCGAATAATTTACCAAGGAATATCTGCCCTCTCGATACCGGACGTGCAAGCAGCAGATCGATCGTGTGACGGTCGAGTTCCCGTCCAAGAAGGCCCATCATGATGAAGATCGCGAGCAGGTTGGAGAAGCCGATAGTCATCGCGTAAGTGATCCACATTATTTCAGTCTCGGGCTTTATGTTCTCGAGCGGGTCTACAAACATGTCCTCCTCGTCATATTCGACCTCGGCGTGCCCGTGACGCATTGGCCTTCCCGACTCAACTTCAAGCTGAATTGCCTCGTAGCCCTTGTAGATGATCAGGAATAACAGTGCTCCCAGAAGGACAAGCGTTACCCAGAAGACGCCTGTTCTGAGGATGTCGAATAATGTGCGTTTCCCTATGTAATAAGTCGAGCGCATGATTATTGGACCGAATATGCCCGGTCCGGGTTTATTATATCTTATCGAACTGAGCCCGGTTCCAGTCAATAGCGTCTGAGATGTCTTTTTCGAGCACCTTTTCAGCCTTCCAGCCGATCAGTTCACCGGCGAGAGACGCATCCGCGATGCTGTCGCCCGGCTCACCCGGCACAGGTGGTACATGTTCCGGTTTAATCTCAGGATTAATCTTGTCGACCAGTAGATCAGCGACCTCGTTCACGCTGGTTCCCACGCCGGTGCCGAGGTTCACAACGCTCCCGGCAGGAGCCGTCTCGAGCGCCATGACCGAGCCCCGTGCAATGTCCTTGACATGGATAAAATCCCTGACCTGTTCACCGTCGCCGAATATTTTCGGAGTTTCCGCCGCGAAAAGCTTGTTACAGAAAATTGTTATAACGCCAACGTACGGACTCGGAGTCTGGCGAGGCCCGTAGGTGTTGAAATACCGTGTAATGACCGGCTCGATGTTCCAATGCTCACCCATCGCGATGATATAGCGCTCACTTGCGTACTTCGCGATGCCGTACGGGCTGGTCGGGTTGATCGGGTGCGATTCATCCTGAGGTGAATACTCGACCGTGCCGTAGACCGCCATGCTCGACGCGTACTGGAATCGCTCCACGCCCGCATTTTCAGCCGCCCGGAAAGCAATCAGTGTGCCCTGGGAGTTAACCTCCGCGTCATCGATGAAAGTATCGACCGCTTTACGGATACTGACCCGTGCCGCGAGGTGATAAACGTGACGGCAGCCCTTCATAGCGTCGGTGAGCCTGGTCTCATCACGGATGTCGCCCGTAATCAATCGTGCACCGTCGGGAATGTACTCCTCTTTCCCAACGGAGAGGTCGTCGTAGCAGATGACGTCCCAGCCTTTACCGAGGAGGAGCCGAGCGATATGGTTTCCAATGAATCCTGCTCCGCCAGTGATTAGTGCACGATCGGGCATTGATATTCTCCTGTAAGATTTAATTGCGGACGGGACGTCCGCGAGACTGCCGGCGAGACGCCCGCGCTACAGCTGGCGGACATGGCTGTCCGCGAGACTGCAGGCTGGCAGCCTGCGCTACGGTCGGCGGGACGCCCGTGCTACTTACGGATTGGGTATGCAGCAGATGAACTCGAAATCCTCGTCTCCTGTGTTTATAAATGAGTGAGGGCCGACGTTTTCTGGAACAAGGACGAAATCGCCCGGGGCTACATCCACCGATTCATCCACCGATTCATCCCCTGATTCATCCCCTGATTCATCCCCTGATTCATCCCCGGTCCTGACCTGTCCGCTGCCCTTAAGGACAAAAACTTCATGTTCGTTGGTGTGCTCGTGCATACCGACATGGCCGCCGGGTTCGATTGTTACCACCCTCATGGCGAAATTCGGAGCGCCGTTCTGAGGGGACATGAGCCATCGCATGACAACTTTCTCACTTCCGTACTTGTCGATTACCTCGGGCTCAACGTCCTTAAAATTACCTTTAAGCATGATACTCACCTGTATACAGGAATGTGTCCGATACTATACATCAGGCATCGCTGTCAGGTAAGGGGTAATCTCATGCGATATCCTTTTCCGGGGCAATCTCACGCAAAATCCTTTTCCGGGGTAATCTCAGCACAAAATCCCTTTTCCCGGGCAATCTCGAGCTAAGACCTTTTCCGGGGCAATCGCTAATAGCCTGAAAGGGCTATCCTGTGCTACGATGCATGGCATTCTGGCGTTGACGGCAGAGGGATTGGACGTTACCGCTGTATTTTTGAGAGCCTATGAACCGAAACCTGCAAATCGGGGTACTGCTGCTCAACACATTCGTGTTGTCACTCGAGATAGCCATTACCCGGATTTTTTCAGTCACGATGTTCTACCACTTCGCATTTCTCGCGATAAGTGTGGCGCTTTTCGGATTCGGGGCATCGGGAGTGGTCCTCTATATATGGAACAAGAAATTCGAAGGCGGGAACCTGGGTAAACGTCTTGGAGACTTCGCTCTCTGGGCCGGATTGCTCTCCATCGCGGCGGCCGGGATCGCGTTGAGCATCGATTTCAATCCCCACGGATCACTGGGAGGAATGCAGGCTGTAAAACTCCTCGTAATTTATCTGAGCACGAGTGTGCCGTTCTTCTTCGCTGGATTAGTGCTGGCGCATGTCTTCCAGAGGGTCAGCAAACATATCGCAAGGCTCTATTTCCTCTCTCTTGTCGGGAGCGCACTTGGCGCGGTTATCGTAATACCGCTACTGCAGATCGCCGGTGGTCCCGGGGCGATCATTATCATCGCGAGTTTCGCGTTTTTCGCGATGGCTGGATTTAACCAGTCGGGTGATATCGAAGGAAATGTTGAAGTGAAGCCGGGTAATCCCGGACTGGTCCCACTTCTCGTAGCAATTATGCTGGTGGTTGTCGGACTTCTGAATCCGCAGCTTGGAATCCTTAAAGTGACCCATGCGAAGGGTCATACCATCGATACCGACAAGATAATTTTCGATCAATGGAATGCATTTTCGAGAATAATTGTAATCCACCAGGATGACGCACTCGGTTATTACCCGAGAGCTGGTACAGAAGCATCTGATAACGAGGTTATCCAGAGGTGGGGGATATCTGCGCAATGGGACCTGGAAGAGCATCCGCTCCCGTCACAGCACTGGCTTGAGATAGATAACACTGCCGGAACACCCATCACTAATTTCAATGGCGACCTGAGCGAACTCGAGATCGCGAAATACGACATTACCGCCGCGGCTCACTACCTGCTGGAGGATGCACATGTCCTGGTGGTCGGACCCGGTGGCGGCAAGGACCTTCTCGCGGCACTTGCGTTCGAGGCATCCGACATCGATGCCGCTGAGATCAATCCGCTGATCGGCGAGGTCATGAGGGAGAGGTTCGCAGACTTCAACGGAGGCCTTTACGATTTCGATCCGATTCACGTGACTGTCAGTGAGGGCAGGACATTTATCGCGAGGAGCCAGGAGCAGTATGACCTGATACAGATCAGCCTGATCGACACATGGGCAGCGGCGTCGACCGGTGCCTACGCGCTTTCCGAGAACAACCTGTATACGGTCGAGGCATTCAAGGAGTACTACGATCATCTCGCACCCGACGGAATATTCTCAATGTCGCGTTTCTGGTTCGACAGTCCACCAAGGGAGACTTTAAAGGTGGTCTCGGTGGCTAGGGCCGCACTGGAGGATCGGGGCGTCGAGGACGTGTCGCGGTGCGTGATGGTAATCGCGCAGGGTGTCATCGCGAACGTGATAGTAAGGCCGGACGGCTTCGACGATGAAGCCCTCGCATCGATGATGGGGGTTATCGAGGATCTCGGTTACACGATTCTCTACATGCCCGGGCGGGAGCCACGCGGTGAGCTGGAAGCCCCATATATCTATCACGACCTCCTGACCACGAGCAATTTCCAGAACTTCCTCGACCAGTACGAGCTGGACATTCGTCCAACCACTGATGACCGTCCGTTTTTCTTCTACCTGCTGCCCCCATGGGAATTCATGAAGGCGCTTAGTTTCGGAAAGACGTACAGGGCAGGATATAACTCGATAGCAATTTTTACACTCGTCACGCTATTTTTAATCAGCATTGCCGTAACGTTGATTTTTATAGTCCTTCCGCTGCTGTTATTCAGACGTCGGGACATCCGGGAACGTCGGGCACCGAAGATAAGAACGCTCTGGTACTTCGTATGCCTCGGGCTTGCGTTTATCATGGTTGAGATAGCGCTTATGCAGCATTTCACGCTGTTCCTTGGCTACCCGGTATATTCGCTGGTCGCTGTGCTGATGAGCCTGCTCCTGTTCAGCGGATTTGGATCGGGATGGAGCGGACGTATCCCGGAACAGGGATTGGAAATCGGGATCAGGAACGCTGTTGTCGGGATATCAGTGGTCGCGGTCATCTATATTTTCATACTCCCGCCGATTTTCAGCGCCCTGATCGCACTCCCGGACCTGACAAGGATTCTTATTACAATTGTAGTAGTGTTCCCGCTCGGATGGTTCATGGGACAGCCGTTCCCGCTTGGCCTCAGGCTGATCGAACGTGAAGGACTGGGGATTATCCCGTGGGCGTGGGGAGTGAACGGCGCCGCGAGTGTTCTCGGCAGCGCACTGGCACTGACGGTCGCGATTGGAATCGGTTACAAGCTCACTTTGTTCTTCGGGGTAACCGTTTATCTGATCGGGAGCCTGATAATATTGACCGTACGCAAATTAAGGGCCGGCAAATCGGACGAATGCCATCCGATGTAGTGCAAGCCCTCTAAATTCCCCTCTTAAGAAAATACCTCTGAAGTGCGACAAGGCTCATTCCGTCGTTAATTTCACCTTGATCGATCATGTTCTTGATCTCATCCGGCGTGAATAAACGGACCTCGGTAACCTCGACCTTCTGAAATTCCTCGCTTTTACACTCCAGGCCTTCGGCAATGTAGATAAAAAATTCCTGGTCGCATGTAGCCTTATGCGGGTAGTAGGAAATTTTCGGTGTAATCATGTTGGCGGTGTAGCCGGTTTCCTCAAGCAGTTCCCGACGGACCGCGTCCACGTGATTTTCATCCGGCTCAACCAGTCCGCCCGGAATTTCCCAGTCGAAAGATTCGTGAAGATATCGGTAAGCCCTTACCAGAAGGATACTGCCTTCGTCATTCACAGCGATCGCGCCAACAGTATCGTGCTGGTAGTGCATCAGCTCGAAATCGTCGATGATCGTGCCGTCGGGAAGCTCCAGTTTATCCAGCGTGACACTGAGCCAGTTGGAATGATGGATTGTTTTCCTGTCGAGTTGTTTCCAGTATGTCATTCTGATCCCCCAGCCCCCGTTTCCGGAGCTCCTGGATAATGCGTTTCCTGCAACACGGTCTCCAGTGCGTTTGCCATCTCGTTGAACGCTATCCTGCTTCGATCGCCCTCGTAACCGTTACTGTCGAGCCATGCTACCGAGGACCTCAGGCAGTTAATGTAACGATCGACAACCTCGTACTCAAAATCGTCAAAAATGAGACTGTTGACAGTCTCAGGATCTAAATTTCTAAGCTGGTACGCCAGCCATGCGTCCGGGTGTCCCGAGATTATCGGGGACATGCCCTCCTCACGGTCGATCATTCTCAGCGCGACCCCTTCCAGGCTCAGTGCCTTTGGTGGATCGAGTTGGTTCACTGCGAGGGAGGCATCGCTGAAAGTGAAAAGCACATCCCGATCTTCCAGTGAGAGATCGAGGTATGCAGCAAGCGAGTCGACGGTATTGTACTGGACGTCCCCGATCGTCATCCGGAACGGATAGACAACCAGTTCAACGTCGGGACGTACGCCGCGGACCTCCTGCAGGTACTCGAACATGAACGACTCATCACCGCTGACAACAAGGACACCGTCCTCCGGCACCTGGCTGAGGACATTCCTCGACTGGTCCTGCGCGAACGTATGGTGGCTCATGTTGGAGTAGAGGTCGTTGTTCACGCCGACAAACAGGGCAAGGACACACAAAAGCAGCATAATAAACAGCGATATGTACTGCGGTGGGATCAGGTTCTGTCCTTCCGTACCGCCGAAATCCTTTTGTGATTCAAGCTCATGGGACAGCAGTCTGAAAAGGAATGCAAGGCCAAGGGCAAGGAAGATATTCAGCGGGATAAGGAACTCGTCGACTGACCTGAGGAAATTAAATGGCATTCCAAGAGGTGCGCCACGTGAAAAATAGCCGATCATTAAGATCCACAGCACGGCAGTGAGACCGCCCCAGAGACCCCATGCACGTTTTCCGGCGGGAGCCATGAACCATCCTGCGAATCCGAGCACAAGGATGATCCAGCCAAACTGCCTGGGAAGGTACTGTGCCACACGGTTCAGCACGTCGGGCGGACCAATCAACTGATCAGGCGGGAGTTCCTGCAGTTCCGGACGCTGCCTGTACTCGGCTCTCGTAACGTAATCAACGAAACTGCCGGTCGTGAAGCCGTCCTCGTAGCCGGGTGTGTTTCCTGCGAAAACGGGCAGGAACAGGTAGAAAATCAACGGGAGTATGAACGCGACAACAATTCCCACAACCGGTACAGGAGAGTCGAATTTACCTTTGGGCCATAGGAAGATGAGGAACGGTACCATGAAAAGAATTGTCTGGTGATGCGTCAGTCCCAGGCCAAAAGCAAGGGCTGCAATCACAAGTCCTACGGGTTTCTTTCCTTCACGGGCTATTGCCAGGCCGAGCAGCAGCAGCACGATGAGAAGGACATTCAGTGAGTAGACCTCGGTTACAACCGCGAACTTCCAGAAGGTCCTTGAGAAGGCAAGCAGGAGCGTGGCCCCGAGACTTGCAGCAGCAGATCCGGTGAGAGTCCTGGCCAGCTTGTAGAAAAGCCAGCATGCGATTGCCATCGTGACGGCCGAGAACAGGTTGCACTTGACCGCGAGAGGGTCGGCACCCAGAGAGATCGGTACCGCACTCCAGATTTTCAGAAGGAGCATGTAAAGTGGGTACCCGGGTGCATGGGGGAGTCCGAATCTCTGCACGGCGACGATAAATTCACCGGCGTCACCGGCAGTCACGCAGGGAGCGAGTGAACTGATGTAAACAAGCAGGGGGGCGAGCCAGCTTGCCAGGGAGCCAATTAGTTCAACGAGTTTCGTGTTGTCGTTTGCAGGTTTTTCAGGCTTATTCAATTAGCAGCCCCCGGAGTTCCCATCTTTGGATTTCTTTTCCTTCCGCTTCAGTTCCTCCCAATTCGCAAGCACCTGGTCCGGGTTTTCCGCGTCCATCTCACCGCCGAAAACGTGGGGGTGACGGTAGACCATCTTATTAAGTATCCGCTCGAACATGCCCGGAAGGGTTACGCGGCCTTCCTTTTCAGCAATTTTGGCGGTGAAAGCGACCATGAAGATGAGGTCACCGAGCTCCTCTTCAAGTTCAGCGTCGTTCCCGGATTTTATAGCTTCGATGACCTCTCTCAGCTCTTCTTCCACGTATTCCGGGCAGTCTTCGAGCTTACGTTCCCGGTCCCACGGGCATCCGTTATCACTGAGAAGTGTATCGATAAGCCTCAGGAGGCTGCCGAAGCCGGGATTCGCTTTCAGCTTCTCTCCCAACGCCCGTCTGTCATCGGTGCTGTCAGGGATTGACATGAATGATAAGGTTACATGAGGGTAGTGGAAAAATAAAGTGCAGGTCGGTGAATCGTGATGTACTGCGTATCAGTTCTCTTTGTCGTCATCTTCGGGTTTGGATTTTTCGGGTGGCAGAATATATCCCTCTTCCTCGTCAATATCCGACAGATAGTCCAGCACCTCACCATCCTCCTGCCGAATATATTCAAGGGCGCCTGCGTGCATGGCATCGATAATATCCAGAACGACCTTTACATCCTCGTCATCCCGGAACATGGCGAGGGTGGGTTTCATATTAATAAGTCGATCGATCATCCACATTGGAAGGGTGATCGTAACGTTTCTCTCAGGATCGATTTTCATCAAAGCCTCCCGTTACAGGTTATCTTAATGCATGCGGTAGCAAAAGAAAAATGCGCACAGGCTGATTTTTCGCTGAATATCAACAAATGTACAGTGTCCACTTAATCAGAATTAAAGCGATATTACTATTGTACCCTCGAGCGATGTACCTGCCCGTGGGACAAGGATGCTATGCCCTGGAAACGGCTGATAGACGGGATAGAGGAGATTGTCGGTGAGCCCGGGACCGAAGGCCTGATGCTGGACGGGGAGCGGCTGGAGAAAATCCGTGCCCACATGAAATCACTTGGTCTAAGCCGCATGAGGTCGCGGGACATCGCGGACGGATTCCTTGCATTGATTCCCAGGGCGAAACGGAAGGGCAAAGGCGTCTATTACACACCCCACAGGGTCGTAGAGTACATACTCGAAGAGGTCCTGCCACCTCCAAGATTTGCTGAAAAACCCCGTCAGGACCCCTGGCCCGAGGATTTCAGGCTTCTGGAACCGGCATGCGGTGCAGGATATTTCCTGCTTTCAGCTTACTCCAGGTTCCGCGATGCATACGTGAGAGCCGGGTTCAGGCCCGACGAAGCGGTTCGGAGGACAATTAGTTCGAGGCTTGCCGGGATCGATATAGATTCAGGTGCCCTGATAGCCACCCTGGCAGGCCTGGTGCAGGAGGCCGGAAGCGACCTTAAAAAAGCGCTTGTAAAAAGCCCGATATATCTCCCCCTGTTCAAATCGGATTTCCTTGATAAGCGTGTCGATACCGGTGAATCCTACCTTGCTGAAATTCTACGCTCCGGTATTCCCGCGATCGCGGGGAATCCACCATATGTGAGCTTCTACGCCAAACGTGCTAAATCGATATCAGACGAGGTCAGGGAGTACTACAAGTCGAATTACAGAATGGGCAAGGGCAGGATTAACACGTACTGCCTGTTTATCGAGCGTGCGTTCGATCTGCTGGCACCTGCAGGTGTGCTGGGATTTATTGTGCCCAACACAGTCCTGATAATGAAATCGTACGAGCCTCTCAGGCGGCATCTCCTTCAGTACGGCTGGCTCAAATCGGTGGTCGACCTTTCACTCAAGGTATTCCCGGAGGTAGAGGTCCCGACCTGCGTGTTTGCCGTTGAACGTCGTGACGAGCGTGCGCTTCCGTTCCCGAGGAAGGTCAGGGCCGGATTCTGGGAGAGCGCACGGGGAACGGCGCCCGCCGACCTGGAAGACACAGACCAGCAGGAATTCCTGAAGCTGCCGTACACGATGTTCAACATACACATCAGGGCAGCGGACAAGGAGATACTCGAAGCCATTGAAAATGCCGGGTCACCGCTTAGTGACGGGTTCGAGGTCCGCGACGGTATAAATCCCGCGAATATGTCGGAGAAACTGATCTGCCATTCGGTTGATGAACTGACCGAACCGTTCAAGAGAGTGCTCAGGGGAAAGGACATCAATAACTACCAGTTGAACTGGGACAACTTCTGGGTCAGGTACGACCCTGAATTCGCCGACAGCGCGAAGGGTGAGTACTGCTTCCTCAGGGACGAGCGGATATTCAGGGAAAATCCCAAAATACTCACCCGTCAGACCGCCGATCGTATCGTCGCGGCGTGGGATGAAACGGGCTACTACGCACTTAACACGATCCATGTCACCATCCCGCTCAACGGCGGACTCGATTTGAAAACGCTTCTCGCGCTTTATAACTCGAAGCTCCTTAATTATTACTACCGCATTGTTTTTCCCGATACCGAGAGGGTTTTCCCCCAGGTCAAGACGATTAATGTAGAGAAACTCCCGCTTCCAGTGACTAATGGAGAATCTGAGCAACTCGGTAAACTTGTCGACAAGCTGCTTCGAACCACTCCCCAAAACGGTGCGTCTATTAAAAACAGGAAAAAAGTTCTGGATGAGATCGACAAACTGGTGTACAGTCTGTATGGGCTGAACCCGAAACAGGTCGCCCGAATCGAGCATATGTCAGTTTGAAGGTTAGTCGATTCTCATTACAATGTCGGGTCAGCGAGGTATGACCATGAATCGCGTTGAAATTTCCAGCCAATACGGCCGTACGGTAATTCTGCTCCTGCTCGTACTCACATTCATGCTGGTATCGAATCCAGCCACGTCGCAGCAAGCTGAAATCAGCCTTGTGGAACCTCCTCCACCCATGCCTTCGGACGCAATGACGCAGTCGATGAGTGCTGCGGCGATGCTGTTCAACGATGGGCTGACGACCATGAACGAGGAGACGCTACGTCGATCTGCGGCCTATTACGAAGGGATTATCGATGACTTCCCGAACGATTACCGGACTTTTGACGCATATTTTTCATCGGCGTACATTCACATGCAGTACCTGCAGGGAGTATCGGACTACGAGCACACCAATAATTTGCTTTCGCTGATGATT
>JAUWTM010000053.1 GCA_030614715.1 Planctomycetota bacterium | reverse complement strand
TCACTCGGTCGATTTAGTCAGAAAGTTCTGCAAACGGGGGATCGGATTCAAGGATGGGCGTAAGGTCTACGACGGCACCGCTGAAAACCTCGGCTGGGAAGAATACTTCGATATCTATGGCGTGGCGGAGAATTCCAAATAACCCACAAATCTGGATTTCCTAAGATCCCCCGGCGTAGAGGTATCCGATTACCATCAGGTTTATGTTGATCACGAGGTGCAGGATGATCGGGTACGCCAGATGTCTGGTTCGCAGGTACAGGTGCGACAGGAAAATTCCCCCGATGAAAGTAATCGCGAAGATGAGCACCAGCCATGGAGCCGGAAACAGCATCGCGACCACCAGCGGATGATACCCGGCAAAGAGCAGGCTTGAGACAATAATCGCGGAATTTCGACTCACCCTGACCATTAAGAATCTCAGTACACCGTATCTCCAGAGAAATTCCTCCGCGAATGGGTTTGCGATTGCCAGGAAACCGGCTGGTCCCCAGTACTTTCCGACGGTCATTCCGAGTGAATCCAGTCCATTTGTTATCAGCTCTGGCTCGATCAGTCCGGGACGGATCAGCAGCGTACACAGCCAGAGCACGGCAGTAGCTATGAACGAGAGAAAAATCAGCGGGAACTCCGGTTTCGCGTGACGTGGGATTTTGTTCTGCAATGCGTCGAAGCCAGCCGTGTTACGTGCGATCCACGATCCACCGAGATAGCAGAAGATGGGATAATAGACCAGCATTGCTGCCATAGGTGACGAGAGCACGAGCATCGAGTAAGCGAGCCATGCGTACGTGAGTACGATCACACCAGAAAATATCAGCACCGGTCCCTGACGCATGGTGTCAATCATAGCATTTACCGGATACAGGATGCTTCCCCGGCATTGCCACGTAACTCCGTTTGATATAGACTTGCGATGCAGTAACAGGAGAGATTATGCGCATATTGATCACGGGTGGCGCCGGATTTATCGGCTCACATATACAGGATAAATATATCGAGCTCGGTCACGACGTCACGATCCTCGATAACTTCTCTACCGGGAAACGTGAGTACCTGAACCAGGATGCGGCACTGGTCGAGGGCGATATCACCGATGAAAATGTAGTCCGAAGGGTTATCGAGACGGGAAACTTCGACCTGATCAACCATCATGCGGCACAGATCAACGTGCGGTACTCCTTCGACGATCCCGTCAATGTCTGTCATGTGAATGTAATCGGCACGTTGAACATCCTGAAGGCGATGATCGACTTCAAGGTTCCCAAGATTATCTTCTCGTCGACAGGCGGAGCTATCTACGGCAGTCCTGGTAACCTGCCGGTGGGTGAAACCCATCCGTTGAATCCCGAGAGCCCGTACGCGATCAGTAAAATGACCTGCGAGAAATACATCCGCAATCTCTCCGACCTCTATGGTATCAGGTACACAATTTTCCGCTACGCAAACGTGTACGGCCCGCGGCAGATAGCGAAGGGTGAAGCTGGGGTTGTCGCGATTTACACCGAAAGGCTCCTCGATGGCCGTCCGCCGATTATTTTCGGAACCGGTGATAACACGAGGGATTATGTGTTCGTCGGAGATGTTGTCGATGCGAATGCCCTCGCCCTGACCAAGGGAGATGGCGGCATTTACAACATCGGACGGGGTGTCGAGACTAACGTGCATGATGTTTATAACGCAGTGTCAAAGGCGTTCGGCGACAGGGCGCTCGAAGCCGGGTTCGGAGAAGAAGTACCGGAAGTTGAGAGAATCGCTCTCGATGCATCGCTTGCCCGGACCGATCTCGGCTGGGATCCGAAGGTCGATTTCGAGGACGGTGTAATTGAGACCGTGAAAAGCTTCGGTGTGAATGTCGAGGGCCGATTTCCGGGATAACTGACGGGATAAAATTTCTGACGCAGACGGCGATATATGAAGCACAAGCCAAATCCTAAAACCTGGCAAGTAGATATCGGGCTTATCCTGCTCGTGCTGATCACGCGATTCCTGGTCGCCGGACAGTACCTGCATAAATGGGACTCGGTCCAGTTCGCGCTGGCGCTCACGGATTTCGACATATCGCGTCACCAGCCCCATCCGCCGGGCTACCCGGGATATATCTGGTTCTCGAAGTTCATCTACTTTTTCACCCACGACGAAAATTCAGCACTGATTATCACCGGGGTGTTCTTTACCGTCCTGATGGTGATCGCGATACACCGCCTGGGACTTGCACTGCTTGGGCCGAGGGGAGGGGCGTTCGCAGGACTGCTGGCGGTGCTTAATCCATTGCTCTGGTACTTCTCAAGTATTGCACTTGCATACATCCCCGGGGTGTCACTCGCGATGCTCGCAGTCTGGGCGTCGATCACGGCAAAGGGCAGAACCAGGATACTCTCACCGGTACTCGCCGGACTTGCGTCCGTGTTCTGGGCACCTGCAGGGATACTCGCCTTTCCGGTGTGCATCTGGGGATACCTGCAGCAACCTGAGAATGGAGACGAGAATGAATCGTTCTCACCGGTCACAGGTGTAATTCAATTCACCGGATTTTTCATCCTCATGCTGATTCTCGGGTACGTGCCCATCATCCAGCAGACAGGTGGACTCGGACCATTCCTCGCGGAGATTCAGAGCGAATCAGGTAAGCACGTCATCAGGTTCAGCGAGTGGGTGCGTAACCCGATAAGCGAGTTTCTCGCCACCACCGGTGCTCTCAACGGGTTCTTCATTCAAACGATGGGAATGGGCAGGTGGCTTCTTGTGGCGCTGCTTGTGCCGATTCTCGGGGAGGCCGGCTGTGCCCCGAAGAAAGTCGCGGGACTTCTCCCACTGGCAATTGCGGGCTACGTGGCGATTCACTGGGTCGATGAACCGGTCACTCACATGGCTGGAATTCTAATTTTCATCTTTGCCACACTGAACCTGGTCCCCAAACCTTTCGATGCATTCGGTCTCCTGAGAAAACGCCTTTTCATGTGGTGGCTGATACCCGGACTTCTCCTGTTCGTGCTCGTTTTCGTGAACTACGTGGGCATCTTCACGTTATTCATACCCGGATTGATCCTCCTCGAAGCATGGTGTATCGAACGCGCATCGGAATTCATGACCCTCCAGACTATCAGGGAGGAGTCGAAGCCGGTTTCGGATAATGGCGAGGAGAATGGTGAAGGTACAGAAGTCCAGCTGGTGAAGACCGAGCCCGACAGGAGAGTGGGACTGTTAGTCGCATGGGCGCTACTGCTCCTTGTCGCGCTGAACGACATCGGCGGCTTCCTCGATGAATCAAAGCATGAGAGCTGGGTCGGGATCCTGGCAAGGGACGTCTACGTCCACGATGTAATCGAAGCGGTTGATGAGTCACCTGTGCCGAGGGATCAGCTTATAATTCTGGGCGGCACCGATGATTACCGTCACTGGACCTATTACCTTCCCGAGTCGACCTCGATCTGGATAAGCAGCGATCGGGTCCAGAACAAGACGAACCTGGAGACATTCCATCTTGATGGGGACGACAGTCCACTTGCGGCGATATATCCGCTCGATGGCTCGCAAGGGATAATCGTTTTCCCGGAAGAAATGGACAAATTCATCGGTAACGTGGAGATAACCGGGTTGGGGTATGAACTGATGGAGCCTGTTGACGGGGAACCGGTGCCGTTGTGCTACCTTGTCGAGCCGGGGGATCTGACTAAAATCGTTTTTTCAGACGGTGTCTGGTGGCTTGAATAAACTCATTATTGATATTGACTTATTTTCAGTAGTTTCGTACAATATCCCATTGCGCCTTTCAGGGCGCTATTCTTTGGTTGCGTGAAAACGAATATGAAAGCTGTTGTAGAACTTGTAGGGAAGCAGTACCTGATCGAGCCGGGGACGATATTCCTTGTCGACAAGCTTCCCGCTGAAAAAGGTGACCTGCACGTGTCGGATCGTGTGCTGATGCTGCTCGATGACGATGACGTCGTGATGGGCAAGCCGTACATCGACGGTGCTAAGGTCACATTCTCGGTACTCGACCAGACCAGGCGGAAGAAAGTAATCGTTCAGAAGTTCCGCTCGAAAAAAGGCTTCCTCCTCACGAAGGGCCACCGTCAGTATGCTACCCAGATACAGGTAGAGAAAATCGAGGGTGCCGGCAAACTTGACCAGCGTGAAGTAGAGAAGAAGAAGAAAAAGAAGACCACGAAGAAGAAGAAGGTAACGAAGAAGACTGACGACGAATAGGATCGGCTGAAAACCGATACTATGTCTGGGAGTATAAGACCATGGCACATAAAAAAGGACAGGGATCGAGTTCAAACGGCCGGGACAGCTTCTCCAAGCGTCTGGGCCTGAAGCGCGGCGACGGCCAGAGCGTAACATCCGGGAATATCCTCGTCAGGCAGCGCGGATACAGGATCAAGGCCGGTGACGGCGTGGGTGTTGGCAAAGACTACACGCTGTTCGCGAGGCGCGATGGCAAGCTGAAATTTGTCGACCGTGGAACTCTCGGGAAAGTGGCAACAATCGCGGACGATTAGTCACTCGCATCCGCGTCGAAAAAATATCTCTCTTTTGGACCCCGTCTGGCGACAGCGGGGATTCTTTTTTAGTTGGAGAATAATCCGAGCAAAAATTCCCCTGCTTTGAGGGAGCCAACTGTCAGGCCGAGAAACAAAATGCCTGATAGTATGCCGACTATTATTGCAAGCGGGTATCGGATATATGAATTGAGGTTTTTGAGCCTGTCCATGGTTCGAGCCTCAGTATCCGGGAGTAATCCGGGTCTCAGACTCTAACAGGTTACGGATTTCCTCAGCTTCGCGCAAGGCTATGTCGCGAAAACCTGGAAGCGCGCTGGAGGAAAATGCGGTTTCGAAATCGTGGAGTGCGTCCTCGAGCCGTCCCTGCGACCTGTGAAGCATCCCGAGGTTGTACCAGGCGTCGGAATAGCCGGGCTCCTCAAGGACCACCTGGAGTAGCACATTCTCGGCCTCATCGTACTCACCCTGTCGGGCAAGCGTAAGTCCAAGCATGTTCCTGCTTGATACGTCGAACGGTCTTTCGGAAACAAGTGCACGGAAAATGCTTTCCGCGTACTCGAGGCTCGTGGGATCGCCGAGGTTCACAGCCGCGAGCCCGTCCCTGAAAAGACGTTCCACCTCGTGTTCTCTCCACGCCCATCCGCCTTCACCTGCAACGATCTCCATCACGCGGCGACCTGCAGAATTTGTATTGGTGTTGTCCGGTTCCAGTTCGAGCGCGGTTTCATAGGCTGCCAGGGCGCTTGTGAACTCACCCCGGCTTTCCTCAACAACGCCAAGGTCGTACCAGGCCAGTGTAAACTCAGGATTTATCTCGACTGCATGCTGGAAGTTAACCGCTGCCTCCTCTGTCAGACCGCGGTGGGCGTTAGCAAGTCCCACGATGTGATGTGCCATCGCATTTTCAGGAGCGTCGATCAGTACGGCTGATGCTATAGAGTATCCACGTGCGTAATCCTTGTTAATAACATACGAATAGGCCTCTTCGAGCTCGGCCTTGTGATCGCCGCCGAGTTCGTCGATGAGCTTGACCGCCGTTCCTGCGGTGCTGCGCGTGGATGTGAGTCCGAGCGAGAACCCGAGGATCAGTACGAGTACGATTGGAATGAACCGCAGGGTGATTCTGAAGTCTTCCGAGGCTGTGTAGCCCCAGTCAGAGGGATCGTATCCCAATAATTTCCCGGGCTCGACGGGCTTTTTCTTTTTGTTTGCTTCCACGACAATCCGAAAACCTGTTATTAGTGTCAATCCATGAGCAATGGCAGAAGCCCACCGTGGAGCTTTTTAATCTGTCCTGCCACGATTATCTGGCTTTCCAGAATGGTCATTTGTTGCGATGCATTGAGCGCTTCTTCCGCGAGATTCGCGTCCTGTATCATGCTGAGTGAGCTGAGAGTGTCGATGCGCGTCTGTGCGAGTGAGTTCAGGGCGGATTCCAGGCGATTCTGTGTGGCTCCAAACTCCGTACGCACGTTCAGGACGCTGTCCATTGAACTCGAAGCCTGGGTCATCGCGGCTTCGGCACCAGCCTGGGTTGAGACGTCGATTGTGTCTATATTCAGCGACGCTGTTGTCATACTCGGTATGTTCAGCGATATGTTGCCTGATGCTTCAGCCCCGATCTGGAAGGTTTCAGTATGGCCATCGAAGATCGGTTTCGAGTTGAACTGCGCTGAATCCAATGTGTAGCCTATGTTTTCCTTCAGCGCGTTCACTTCCTGCTGGATCGCGGCCCTGTCAGTGTCAGTGAGCGTGCCGTTCGCTGCCTGAACCGAAAGCTCCCTGATACGCTGGAGGTCATCGGTAACACTGCCAAGGTATCCTTCGGCGGTCTGGGTGTAACTGATGCCCATCTGGGCGTTTCTCTCAGCCATGGCAAGTCCGCGAGCCTGAGCTTCGAGCCTGTTCGCGATTGCCAGTCCCGCTGCATCGTCCGATGCACGATTGATTCGCCTGCCCGTTGACAGGCGCTCGAAGGTCTGGAGAAGGTCGGCGTTAGTTTTCGCCATCTCGCCAAGGAGCATATTGCCGACTAATCCGGAGATGTTGTTGATGGTCATGTGGTTTTACCCTCCATGTGTTTGTGCGACCACGCGATAAGACCCACCAACTCCTTTCGGTGGGTTATTCCATCAATATAGTATCACGTAAAACCGGCTAAGTTGGATAAATGTCAGGCTTGCCAGCAGGTCAGCATCAGGTTAAGATATCCGGGATGGCTAATACACCGGCAAAACCGCAGGGACCAGACCAGAGTTCTGTCAGTATCACCCGTCCCGAGAAAATCGCCCTGTTCACCATTCTCATACTGGGAATAATCTACGTTCTCTGGAAAGTACTGTCTCCATCGCAGGTTACAGTCGAGTTGGGCGAGGACATAAACCTCCAGGCTGGTATCGTTGTCCAGGTGGAGGGAGCGGTTGTATCTCCGGGAATTATCGCACTTCCCGAAGGTTCCACAGTTGGTGACGCGATAGAAGCTGCAGGCGGGCTTACCGGTCAGGCTGACAGAACGGCCATCGATGTTACTGAAACTGTGTCCGACGGTGAGCGTATCGATATCCCGTTCCTGGGAGATTCCGATTCAACCCGCACGGGTGATGTCTACAGCCACGATATTGAGAGAGTCGATATAAATGAATTTATCGGAGACGAGCGTTACTCAAGTTCGAGGCTTGTGAATATTAACGATGCCAGCATTTTCGAGCTTCAGGTCCTTCCCGGAATTGGTGAATCTATCGCTGAAAAGATCCTCGCCTACAGGATCGCGCACAACGGCTTTGACAGAATAGAGGATATTATGCTGGTCGATGGAATCGGGGAAGCTAAGTACGAAGCGATACGTAACCTGATAACAGTAGACGACTAGTAAGACCGCACGATATAGCAACATCATGACGAAACAGAATAAATGCCCCTATTGCCCGGGAGATGCAAGGAAAATCGAAGGACGCGTGGCCGGAAAATCCAGTCATTTCAGTTTCGGTTACGGTGAACGCACGTGGGAATGCACCAGATGCGGTGAGCGTTACAGTGTCTGCTATTCGGTGCCACCCAAGGGTGCCCGTCCGGATATGGAAAAGCCCAATGAAAAGATACTCAAGATCACCTTTTCCGAGGGTGTGAGAGGTTTCGCGGACCCGCTTATTTTAAGGGCACAGGCACCAGCCCCGTTGAGCGTGAGTGACGAACCCGCCTCCGACAGTTCGAATGAGGAGGTGGTGTCATGAGACAGGCAATCGCAACCATCTTCCGGCACATTATCATGTTTATCCTGGCAAACAGGGGTAAGGATGCTCCAGACGCAGATGAAATTGACGGTTCCGGGGAGGAGACCGAAGTCAGTGACTGCAAGATCTGCGGTGAGGAGTGGGAAGAGGGGGAAATTTTCTGCTACCACTGCGGCTTCCAGCAATCCGACGATGAACTTCCGTTACATCCACCACCGACCAGGACCGGGTCTCTGACCGACCCCGAAGGGCATATAAATTCTGCGGCTGCTGAAGAACTCAGGGGAAAACTGGACTCAATCGCACAGGAAAAGGGAATTGATATTGCATTTATTGTAATTTCGGAGGAACTTAAAGCACGGGTGACTTCCACGACTGAAACCGCACCCGAATACACTCTCGATGGACTATCCTACGCTCTTTACAACACGTGGAAGGTCGGTGCCGATGCCGATCTGAAGGGTGTGCTGATATCGATAGTTCCAGGGGAGAGCGATCGTGCAATGGTGCAGGGGAGAAACGGTCCGGGAATTACCGGGACCACTCTGCGAGACTGGTACGGTGGGATAAACTTGCCTGCCGACGCCGATTACAGCAGTTTGCTGGTTTCGGAGATCAACCACATAGCTGAGAAAATATCTCAGATTCAGCGAACGGTATAACAGGCACGGGACATGGAGAAGATGCCATGATCTGGATGGTGGGGATTATAGCCCTTGTATATGTCTGGGTCTGGTACTCGATGAATGTCCTGCACAATCCCCTTGTATTGATGGCGGTCTATTATCCTGTACTCTGCCTCGGCGGCGGATTAGTTCTCAGGAAATTTATGGGAAACATCATCCCATCAAACTTCTATATGCCTGAAAATCACAGGGAATGTGCTGTGCTCACTCTGAAGTACTCGGTACTGTCAACGTTGGTCATATGGTTGGGACTGCTGGCAATCAAATCGGGTATGGTTGATTCGGAAATCATCAACGATGGTCTTGAGGCGTGCGGTATGTACCGAGAAAGCTACTGGATCACGGGAATCGGGGTTGTGCTGGTTAATCCTATTTTTGAAGAGATGCTCTGGCGGTGGGGACTGGTGACATTCCTCGACTCGCGATTCGGAGATAAAAATTGGGTAGGCCTTCATTTATCCAGTTTGATATTTGCCGGATACCATCCAATAGTGGCTTTTAACTTATTCAGTCCGCCCTGGCTGTTGGTAATATTTATTTTAGCTTACCTTGCTGGACTAATGTTCGTGCGATTATACAGGAAGTCCCGTGGATTACATTTTGTTATGATTTTCCACATGGGAGTAAATTTGAATCTCATGCTGCTTGGGTATTTATTTGCACCACCGTCGGGCGGGTAGTGCTTCCTTTAAAAAGATCAGTCCTTCACTTCCCCAATTTGGACGACGGTTCGTTGAATTCGGCGTCGATGTAGATCAGGTCGTGCATGTACGCGATGTTGCGCGGAAACAGGACGCTCATGATCTCCAGAATTTCACCTGGTAAGTCCGTCAGATCATTCCTGAACCTGTCGAAGCCCTGGTAACCGGTCATTATCGGGGTCAACACTCTTGCCGGGATCTTGTACCGGGGAGAACCGTCCAGATTATGGATCCCGACCTGTCCATCTTTGATATTAATGACCGCTCCGCCAACGTCGCTGCTAAACGAGAATTCTCCGGACCAGGCATGGAATTTCGATTCGTTCAGACGGTCGTTCAGGCACGGTACCATCAGCCTCAGCAGACGTGCGGGGTCATTTATCCTGACCATTCCCGCCCATGATCCCTTCCAGATATTTTCGGATGATCGAACCCTCGCACCAAGGTTGTAAAGCCATCTCCCCGCCGGCATTTCCGGGTGATGGTAAAAATCGAGCGATTCTGCATTGGGAAATTCGTCGAAAATCCCAAGTACGATATTTTTCAATGACACCTCCGATGTAGCAGCGAGTTCTCTGACGATCGATGGTTTACCTTCGCCTGATTCCGTGACGAACGCGTAACCGCTGTCAGTGCCATCCAATATCCACCAGCCGGATTTAGCCGCTGGATTACTCCGGACTTTGCCGCTTGTCAGGTGAAAGTACCACTCCCATATCTCAGTGGTCCTGACGTGGCTTCCCGTTACGGCCCGGTTGTATGCGTTGTAAAGTTCCTGGATGGCAGCGTGATCGTCTTTCCCGGCAGGATGCAACTCATCGTCTTTTTCCCATTTCTCAGAGCAGGATTTTGGAAAATTAATATAAGCAGTGAAGTGGTTCGGGTACGCGTAGTGGTAGTGAAACTGCTCGTAAAAATTCGGAATACCCCAGAGGAAACTGAAGGGAATGCCCTCAGACCGCATGATGTCGAGGCATTGATTCATGAGGTCACGTGAGTAACCTTTTTTTCTATGCTCCTCGAGTGTGCCTACAAGCCCGATCTCACCCGCGTCGATCGTACTGCCGTACCATCGGAGCTTGTGACGGATCAGGCTTGTGCCCGCGATGATTTTCCCGTCGCTTGTCATGTAGTAGTGAAATTCAGGGTTATTGCTGGCCGGATTGCGGAGGAAAATCCTGTCCCACATGCCCACGTCATCTTCATGGATCAGTACGTTAAGGGCTTTGAGCTCATCGTATCTGTTATCTTCCGCCAGAGATAAAATTCGTTTCTCGGTCAAAACTGGTCACCTTCAGGGTTATTTCGGGTAATCATACCATGTTGAAAACAGCTAATTTCAGCTTGAAAATCCAATTAAGAAAATACTTACATATAAGATAGCCACATCTTTACGCATCTGATATAATGAGAATGTAAGTTTAGGCATTCTTGAACCGGAAGGAGGTGTCGCCGGTATGAACCGACCCATAATGTTCGGCGTACTTGTGTGTATGCTGATTATGGTTTCATGCGCGCGCGGACCCTCTTCCAACCCCGTCAACCCTGAACTGCCAAGCCACGAACTGACAAACGAGATTATTGCATCGATACCCGCAGGGCGATCCCTACTGGGGTATTATCGTGTTGCGATCGACCATGCCACCGGCGAGGTAACCAGTGTCCCTGAGCGGACATCTCAATGGCATCTAAATACCCTGATGTTCCTTGAGCCTGCCGCCGGAGGTTCACTTGTCAGTTTCACAGGCGTCGAGGTCTCCGGAAAATACATAAGCCTTGACGTCACGATCAAACATCCGTTCCCCGGCCTTTCCTATTACAGTGGATTCGATGTACGGGGCATTGTCCTCGGCAGCGCCGATACAATCGATCCCACGAATCCCACCCGCAGGTGGGCCGGTGGCCCCGACAGTCTTAAGCTGCTTAACGCTGATGGCTGGACGCGGTGGTGGAATCCGTCTGAGTTTGAGAACAACGGGACAGTGTTCTCGTTCAGGGACGGTTACTACGCCACCAATGAGGCCCCGTCGATTGTCGATGCCACGATCTGCGGTTACAAGGTTTTCGCATCGGCACTGGATCCGGAAGACAACCTGGCACCGTTACTCGCTGTACCCCTGGACCATCCCATCGGACGAGCTGTGTTTACATCGAGCGGCATTGAAACCCGTAAGTACGATCTCCAGTTCCCGGACGATGGCACCGGTGGTCCGGACCTGATTTTTAATTATGCCGTCGACGCATCGCATGGTTTCCCTGAAGATTACCAGATCGGTGATCCACTTGAGGTCCCGGATGATTTCCCTCCGGATGCAAATTCGCCGGAGCCGTTCATCCTGGACGTGCAGGCGCCTGTGCACTCCGTTTACCTGACCGAAGCAGGCTGCTTCGGCGGTGATATCCAGCTCGATATCAGGATCTCCGACTGGCAGGCCCTGATCAGGGGAACCCCGATTGCCGAGCAGATCGCATCGATTGAGGTCACATCCCCGACATTGTTCGATGGTCCGCGTTCTCCGGAACTGATCGAGGACTGGACTCCAAGCGCACCGTGGGCTTTGTACAGCATTTATCTTGAGGCACTCACTCCTGATAACTGGGTCGATCAGCAGGTCCTGATCACAATCGTCAGCATTGATGGTGATTACCAGCCTGATGTATCGTCGTACACCGGTGATCAGCAGCTGTCGAGTTTCTACGTGGTGCTGGTTTCGGTATCCGGTACATCGTCAACCGGACAGCCGGGCTTCGGTGTAAATCCACTTGCACCATGGCCGAAACCCGGTGGATCGATCTACAACAATAACTGCACAGACACCGTTGGACCCGCAAATCCTTCAATTGCATGGGAAGTGCAGCACATCAGCTCGGACGTTCAGCCTGTGGTGGATGCCGAAGGCAGGACTTATGTTGCGCGCTGTACCGACTGCGCTGACATCAACCTTGACCTGTACGACTCAAATGGCCTGCAGGTCGGCAGCATCGTCGTTCCCGGTTTCGAGCCGTTTGGAAATCCCATGCTGGTCGGATGCTCGATCCTCTGGAGCGATATCAACGGTAACGTCGTGAGGATTTTCCAGGACGGCAGCTGGGAGATGTTGTACCTGCCGGGCAGCGGTTACTACTACTACGGAATGATGAACGTCGATAACAACGGACACGGCTTCGTACATGGTCCGTACAGCTTCCACGCTTTCCTTGAGAATGGAGAATTTTCCTGGGTACATAACGGGGAACTCGGTGCCGATTCACTGTTCATCGGTGCTCCAACCATACTGCCAAATGGCCTGGTAGTAGCCGGAAAAATTGACGTTGCAGGGACCGGAACCCCCTTCCAGTTCCTTGGTATCGATCAGCAAAGCGGTGAGGTCGAGTGGGAACATACGCCGGTTTATGATAATGCCGCACCGTTTGGCTGCGCTGCCGATCCGAACACCGGAACCTTCATCTACACGACCTTCAATCATCTTGTTGGTGTGAGGAACGACGGTTCGCAATCCTGGTCGTGGGATGGCGACAATTATTTCAAGCCGACTGTGGCTATCAGCAACGGCATGGTCTACGTTGCCGAAAGCATACTGGGTACATCGGGTGGATCATCGCGACTGGATGCCCTTGATATCGAAGGCCAATTTCTGTGGGACTACGAATGTAATGACAGCATTACCGCCGGTCCTATCGCTGATAAGAATGGAAGTGTCTACTTCGCGACGAACGATGGTACTGTCAGGTGTCTGAATCCACATGGTGAGCTTACCTGGGAAGAGAGCCTCAATAGCAAGCCGAACTTCATAATGTTCGGTCCCGACCAGAGCTTGTTAATCGGCTTCACAGAGGACCTTGATGAGAACAGCCTCGTCTGTTTGAGAGATTAATTGTAAAGTTGGAATTATTAACCTGGTGAAGCGTCAATCAACGCTTTTTTTTTATTTCTCGGTATCGGCAGGGGACGCAATTGAGTCAGGGATCTGTACAAGGTCGCAATCTCTTTCCACAGGACAGGTGCTGCAGGTTGTGCATGTGCCGCACGGTGATTCGTCAACCGATGTGGACTTTCGATAGAATTTCACCAGGTACAGCACTGCCGCTGCCACGATGATTCCAATTGTTACTGTTTCCCAGATCATGACTTTTAAATACCCCACCCGAATAAACTTGATACCTGGTACACGAGCGTTGTGATTGCCCAGCCGATTGCCGTCAGACCCAAAAACTGGAATGCAGCCCACTTCCAGCCACCGGTTTCGGATTTTGTGATCGCGAGGGTCGCTACGCACGGTGACGCAATCAGCATGAACAGCATGATGCATAATCCGGTGAGAGGAGTGTATTTGTCTTGAAGTTTGCTCCTGAGCGTGGTCGATTCCTCGTCCGTTTCGCCGATTGAATAGACTATTCCCATTTGCGCGACGAAAACTTCCTTCGCTGCCATCGCTCCAAGTGAAGCGGTACCAATTTTCCAATCGAATCCCATTGGCCTCCAGAACGGTATCATTGCCCTCGATATCCGTCCCATGGCGGAATTCTCCAGTTCCTCCCTGGCCATCGCGTTGTCGATCTCATCCGTGCCTGTAACGAAGGGCTCATGGACGGTGTCAAGGTAATACACTGCCATGTCGATCATTTCCGGCTCGACATCGAGGAGTTCTGCTTCACCGCGAATGTATTCCTCTGAACCGGGTACCAGGCCACCGGCCTCCAGATCATCAGAGACTTCCGATCTTATCCTTTGTACGTTCCAGACCGTGAAAACAAGGTCGTCGAGGTCTGTCGTTCTGCTGTGCGGGTAAACGCTGATGTCACTCGTGCTGACTTCGTCAAGCAGGTATACAAGCTCGTCAATCGTTGTTGTCCCGAGACCGCCATCGAACTCATCTGTCATATCGACAATTTCACGCCTGAAGGTCTGCTCCAGCGTCTCGATCTGACTAATATAGTCCTCGCTGTACACCTGTGTTTTCGGATAGCTTGTCGCGAACCACATCAATATGGATATCGCGAGAATTACCGTCCCGGCCTTCTGAAGATAACCCTTCCCACGGTCCCATGCATGGACCATCAGTGCCTGCAATGTTGGGATCCGGTACGGAGGCAGTTCCATGACAAACGGTGTGCTCTCTCCTTTAAAGACCGTCGATCTGAGGAGCTTTGTCAGTACGATTGCGAGCAGGATCCCGATAAAGTAAATAAGCCAGAGCATCGGGCCCTGAAGGTGCGGGGGAAAGAATGCCGGGATGATCAACGCGTAAATCGGAAGACGGGCACCGCAGCTCATCAGGGGAATTACGAGAATCGTCACGAGCCTGTCGCGCCTGTTTTCAAGGATCCGTGTACCCATGATCGCGGGTACGGAACACCCGAACCCGATCAGCATTGGTATGAAACTTTTCCCGTGAAGGCCGATCCTGTGCATCAGGCGGTCCATGATGAACGCGGCACGGGCCATGTAGCCTGTGTCCTCAAGGATCGCTATAGCCAGGAACAGCAGAAGGATATTCGGCAGGAAAACCAGTACTCCACCTACACCGTTGATAATGCCGTCGACCAGCAAGGATCGGATCGGACTCTCGGTGCCTTCCGGAAACCAACCTGACACCCCCGTACCGAGGGATTCGATACCCACCTCCATGAGACTCATAAGCGGGTTTCCCAGCGTGAAGGTGATATAGAAAACCAGGTACATTAAAGCCAGGAAGATGGGCAGTCCGAACAGTGGATTTATGAAAATCGTGTCGAGTCTGTCCGAGAAATCGTGACGTCTTTCTACGCTGTGTGTGACAGTTTCTGACGCTGCTCCGGAGATGATTCCGTAACGGGCTTCGGCAATTAGAATATGCGGCGGGTCCGGATATAGCTGTGCAAGTCGTTTTGTGGCGTCCAGCAGAACAGTTGCAACGTTTTCGGACATGCCACCCGTTTTTTCGAATTGTTCAAGAACTTGATCGTCGCTTTCAAGGAGCTTTATTGCGATCCATTTCAACGGGACATCTTCACCGTAGCCCGTCTTCGTTCCCTCGAGAGCCCGGGCAATATTATTGATCGCCCTGTCGAGTTCCTTCCCGTAAACAAGCGGTTTCGGCTCAGACTTGATTATTCCGTCGGCCAGTTCTGATGCGGCTTTCAGAAGATCGTCGATTCCCTCGCCAGTTAATCCGGTCGTCTGGACGATCGGCACTCCGAGCAGATCTGAGAGAAGCGGAAGATCGAACTCAAATCCCGCTTTTTCAGCTACATCGGTCATGTTGAAAGCCAGAATCAGCGGGACGTTCAGTTCCAGCAGCTGGACGGCGAGGTAGAGCTGACGTTCAAGCGTGGATGCATCGAGAATGTCAATTACAACGTCGGGTTTTTCATTAAGTATGTAATTACGTGCTACGAGCTCCTCTTCCGAGAGTGCTGTGAGGCTGTACGTGCCGGGGAGGTCGATAATTTCCGCCCTGGTTCCGTCGATTTTCGTCCTGCCTTTTTTCAGGTCGACGGTAACTCCCGGGTAATTGGCGACGTGCTGGTGGGCGCCGGTAATCCGGTTAAAAATGGTCGTTTTACCGGAGTTCGGATTACCCGCAAGTGCTATTCTGATCTGGTCTGCCATTCGGATTGTCTGCTCTTTCCCGGGGCAAAAAAAAGGCGGCATTTTGTAAAAAAAATGCGCGCCTGGTTTTCAATCAATGTTCATTCCTGTTCCGGATGAACTCCGTTGCCGTTCTGTACGGTAACCTTGTGGCAGATGCCACGACCCAGCGCGATCCGCGTACCTTTTACCTCGACAAGAAGCGGACCGCCGTTGTCTCGTTGCACAACCTTGATAATCTCTCCGGGCAGGATTCCCATACATGCCAGCCTGGTCTGGGCTTGTCGTCCGGCTGTGATCGTTGTCACCTTTAACGGTGTGTTTAACGGTGCTTCAGTGAGTATCTGGCAGCTTGCCGCGCTGGAATTCGTTTCGTTATGTGGTTTCATCGTTTTTATACGGCATCACCTCGCTTCGGTGATATTCCATGACATCCAATGAGGATGTTCGGTATAAAAAGCTAAATGAGACTGAGTCTCAATTTCAATATACACATTTTTTGGCGGTTTGTCAAGTCCTGATCCCCGGATTTGCCATAATCTTTAAGTCCAGCTGGGCTATAATTGATGATATAGATTTAATTACAAAAAATAGATTGCAGATTCCCTGAGCGGATTCAACCTTGAAGGGTGATCTGTGGTCTAAAAAAGTGTTAGGGAAATATAGAATCCTGTTTTTCAGGAGGCAGGTATGAAACGTAACAGGCTTGATTATCGCCAGGACGACTGGCCGGCATTCATCCTGATGCACGTCATTTTCTTCCTGGTGCAGCTATTTTTCTTCTGGATTTACTTTCAGCCGACGCCGTTCACTGAATGGAACATCCCGGTGATTTACTTCAGGATCCAGCAGATCGGGTACCCGGTGGTACTTATCTGCTCGTTAATCTGGCTGAACAGGCATTTTTTTCCGGATCAGGCCAGGCATATGGTGATATCAATCGTGGTGTTCGTGCTGGAGTGGTTCGGGATCGATCGGCTGATCATCCATCCATGATATCGTGAACAAATGACGACACGCTCAGCGTGACAATGGGAAGGCCGGAGGATTCCGGCCTTCCGGACGCATTATGCCTGACTATACGTTTGAATTGATATTATTAAAATGTGACAGGATAATATCAAAAAGAAATGCCGTGAGGTCTTGCATTTTTGCATAGAATTGTTATTATTATATTAAATAAGGCGTTCCACCCTGCGCAAAAATTTACCAGAGCTAATCGGTACAGAGCGTCTAAGATTTTAGTTAAATATCTCTAAGGAGGCTTAATATGAATCGATGGACAGTGCTTTTCGTGGCATTGCTTGCTTTTGTCGCGATGAGCTGCTCCGGTGGCGGCGATAATCCTGTCGCACCAGCGGACCTCGACATGGCCGGACCGACCGGCCAGGCGGTTCAGTCCCAGAACCATCTCTGGGGTTATTATGACTGCTACGTCGATCTGGATTCCCAGACCGTAGTCGCCAACCTGAACCGCAGCGTTATGTTTGCTGCTAACGTTGTCACATTTGTCAACGGCAACCCAGCGAACCTTCAGTTCCAAATTATCAGTACTCCAATCGAACCCACGCACATTGATGTCGACATCAATGTCGGGATCACTCACCCGTTCCCGGGAATGAGCGAGTACGACGGATATGACGTCCGTGGTATCTTCATCGGCGACGGAAGTGGTGGACTGGCGTACAACAGTGACTTGGACTGTCCGGAACTTGGAACCGATCAGATCATCGTAGGTTCTGAGGGTCCCGGTGGCACAGATGGTGCGCCGGATGGATACACCCGATGGTGGAATCCATCTGAGTTCACCGCCCCCGGAGTCCTTGGTTACACCCCCGGTGCGTTCGCAACTCCAGGTTACACCGGTAATGCAACTCTGAACGGCTACAAGTACTTCGCCAACGGTCTTGGAATGACCAGCGATGTATTTGAGTACATGTTGGCCAATACCGGAGATTTCGGTGTATTCACCGCCGGCAGCACCAACAGGCGAAACTACTACCTCCGCTTCCCGAACGCAAAGGGCGTTACCTTCAATTATGCCATTTGTGCAAACTGGGAAGATGAGACCATTCATCCTTCCAATGCCCCTGAAGCTCCCGCCTGTCGCGTTGTGATCGATCCCAACGTTTACTGGACCGACGGAACGGACAACGGTGGTAAGCTGAAGCTCGACATCAGCCCGTGGAACTGGCAACCGCATATTCAGCCAGACGCGATCTATGTTGAGTCAAACGTCTTAACCGCCATGCATACGCTTGATCCGGCCGAGATGACACCAATAGCTGGTGATCCCAACTGGTCAACGTATCACACCGAGATTGATGCGGACAATGTAACGGGTGTGGAAGGAAACAACTTCTGGGTCATCTGTGAGTATGCCAATCTCGATTACACGAACGACCTTGGCGTACCTAACACCGCCAACACGGATACTCTTGCAGCATTCTTCCGCCATGACTTCTACGTGGCTCCTGAGTCATACAACCAGCCCCCGGTCTGCGACCTGGTGATTGTTACAGCAATGCCTCAGGCAGAGTGGAATGAAGTCCCGGTTGAGTGTGACGCAACAGCGTCAACCGACCCGGACCTGCCGGAAGATGCCCTGACTTTCGAGTGGGACTTCAATGGCAACGACGTCTATGGTGAGGATCCCGAGGATCTCTATACAGGTGATCCTGACAATCCGACACACACCTACACTGAGTCCTACGCCGGTGTTATTAACCTTAAGGTCGTCGACCTTGCACTGGAAGAGTCAATCTGTACATCAGATCCTCTCGATGTCACGGTCAAGGCCTGCGAAACACTTGACTTACCGTTAACCGGTGCGCGATGGTCTGGTGGATCCACCAACACCATCTACGCATACTACGGTGGTTGTGTGACCAACGGCACGAACCAGCGATTCGTTGGCCGTGCTTATCCGTCATCGATTGACCATATGCTGGGCGCCATGGACATCTCTGGTGCCTGGCAGGCTTACAACTGCGTTCTCGGAAATGCCACCTCGGGAATTAACAGGGTTGACGGCAGCCTTGGTTACGAGTGCGATTCCGACAACAAGGTTGTCTATGGTCTCTATGACTACACTTACGGCAGCTACTACCAGCGCTATCGTTACGGTCACATGGACTGGAACGAGACCACCAACACCTGGGGTGCATATGGCGACTACTACAACGATGTTGCACTACCGCTGACGGGTACCTACCGGGCGTACAGGTCAGGTATGGATGATCTTGGCAACATGATTCTTTACGCTTACGACTACTACTCCTCTTCATCCAAGATGATCTTCCACTGGAACGGCACAAGCTGGGATACCACTGATGTTTCAGGCATCACCGAGTCCTACAGCTACTGCATGGATGTTGGCTGGAATCCCGCCGAGGAACAGTATTATATCCTCTGTTACCAGTACATGTATCCGCCGCCGACTTATCGTTACGAGCCCAAGATCTACGTTTACAACCGTGACGATGATACGCAGGAGCAGGTCCTCACCGATATCTTCGACTTCCATCCCACTGGATACTGGCGAGCAGGTATCTGGGTCGATCGGGACGAGCCTGACTGCAACATCCTCGTCTGGGGTGGCAGCACCTATAATTCCGCCGGTATACCGCTCGTTCGGTACAACGGAATTATGGACGATAATAATGAAGGTGCGCTTGTCCTTGGATTCAACTATCCGTCATACTACCTGATGAACGGTTACTACTCATCAGAGATGGACAGGATATATACCGGACAGCAGACATACTCTGCAGTCTACTTTGATATGCCGGCTGACTGGGGCACCTAAATCTGTTACCATCGTGATTAAGATATTCATGCCCCCGGCCTGGCCGGGGGCTTTTTTACTAATCCATTTCTGCTGTTCCAGTGTCATATTCGCTGCGCTTACGGAAACCTGCGGGTATTCTTGTGCATACAGGGTTTATGGAAAACCGCAATTACAGGTGTTATCATAATGATCATGAACATTAGAAACATTCTTATACTGGTATTTTTATCAAGCCTGTTCGGATTACTCCTTACTGGCTGTCCATCCTCGACGGGTGGGGAAAATGGCGATGTAGATACAGACAGCACCGACCCAGCCGGGGTTGAGGGTGAAGGGGAACCCGAGACTGTCTACCTTGCAGACGCCCCCACACGTGACGCTGAGGAGTTAATGGACATGGTTCGATCCATTGGTACCGAATTCATGGTCAAGCTCGGTTACGACCCGACCGGGATCCAGCCGACCGTCGTTGGTGAACTCAGCCATACCGTGGAGAGCTGGGTCTGGGGGGTCGATTTCCAGACGATTATGGGAATGGCCGGAACGGTTCTGGTCAGGGTGGACACCCAGGAGGTCGAAGGATTCTATGCTTATCCTGAATTAGCTCCGCTTGTCAGTAATCCCACGGATGAACTGCCGTTGTTCACGATGGAAGCGCTCGAGATCTCAGAGCCTGAATACCGTGTGCTGGACTGGGCAACGCATCCCGGGTGGGTTACCTTCAGGAGATACGCCCAGGTTGGCGATCACGAAGTGGGTATCGGGATGACCGCGATCGTATCTGAGCCGGGACTCGGGCAATTGATCGAGATCCACATGGTGAACTATAAGCCGCCGGAGGAGTTCGAACTAAATATCGATGAACAGTCGGCGATTGACGAAGCTGTTAACTATATCGGTGACGAAACGCTTCCGATCGAGAGCGTGGAGCTTGTCTACATTGCGGACCGTTCGGAGAATGCCGTTCCGAAATATTTCTGCTGGGAAGTAAGGATCGGGGAGTTCTTCGTTTACGTAAAATGCGATGATGGGACTGTTATTGTCGAGCCCAACGGGCCATCTTATCCGATTTTCGGTGTCTGACCAACACGGGAGCAATCCAATGAGGCATATATCATTCAGCCTTCTGATATTTATTATTTTCCAGTCGTTCCTGCTCACGGGATGCCCGGGCAGGGGGGAGGATCCGCCGTCGACCAATGGGGATGACGGTCAGGATACCGAGGTGCTTGGACGGTATTTATTCGATGATCCGGTTCCGTTTACAGAAACCGGTACGCTCGATACACCGAGACTTGTCGCTGACAACACACTGAACAACGTCCATCTCTCGTTTCTGAAGCACGACGGAACCAGCCAGCGAATAATGTACACGAGGATAGAAGATGGGGAGTTCCGCTCTCCGTCGTACCTGTCCGAAAGGGAAGGCCAGAAGCGCGGTGGCGGATATCTCTCGATGATCAACACTGAGAACATCATTTTCTACTGGGTCAATGTCACAGCCACCGGCGGGGTCCTGCGATATAAAGAGACCGATAATAGCGGCAGGACCTTCAACATGGAGGCACGGTGGAACGAGAGGAACGAGGCTAGGTGGCCGTGTGTGATGAGGATCAGCCGGGACACCGTGGCGTACTTCTTCATCCACTACGGTAACGACTGGGAACTCGTGATGAACCGTAATTTCAGCGATGATGACGAACCCACTATCGGTACGCCGAGGGGCACGCCTTTCCGCCTGCAGGGAGTGACGGATGGGAACGACAAGGTGTGGCTGGCCTACTTCGAACGAACCGAGAACTCGGGCGGCGGGCGTATCTCATTTATGAAAAGCAGTGATGAAGGGCACAATTTCCTGACCCGCTACCTTTTCAATGATCTGATCATCCAGAACCTGACCAGTTTTTTCAGGATGGCGAGAACCAGCCAGGGCAGGGATAATTACATACACCTGATCTACACCGAGGAAACTCCGGAACTGACAACTATCTATTATGCAAGCAGTGAAGATGATGGGGAGTCGTTCAGCACCCCTGTTGCCATACTTTCGAGCGAACTGCCGCTGACCCGTGCACCTGTGCTGCTGGCCCACGATCAGTACGTGATGATAGCAACGGCCGATGCCGATGATGAAGGGCCGGCCTTACGCTATTTGTTATCGGAGGATTTTGGTGAGAACTTCGGACCCGCGGCGGTCGCGACACGGAGCGTGGCAAGTCCTGAGACTATTTCAGGTGTTATGGGTGGGGACGGTTCGGTTATCCTTGTCTGGGACGATCTCGCTCAAACAAGTGAGATTGGCGAACAGATATACCGTTTGAGTGGAACCCTGAGAGGAAGATAGGCCCTGTTTCTGCAGGGCGATCCAGCCGATATAGACAGTAAATACTCCCGGATGTCCGAACTGGTACAAAATACCGAACGATTTATGCGGACGTCGGGTTTCTTTGGCAGAAGGCATATCCTCCTCGTCGGACGCGGCGCGACAGCGTTGATGCTCCTGTACGACGCTCTCAGCTCGCCCGGTGGAAGGATAATCCTGCCTGCCATTGCATGCCCGTCGCTCCTTGCCACAGTACTTCTGACTGGCAGACAACCGGTTATTGTTGATGTCGACAGTAACCTGAACATCGATCCGCAAAAGGTCAGGGAGGTCGTCAAGCCGGGCGATGTCGTTGTTGCCGTGCATATTTATGGTATACAGTGCGATATCGCGGAGCTGGAAGCCATCTGTCTTGAAAACAAGGCGATTTTGATCGAGGACGCAGCCCAGGCGATCGGTGGCGCAACATTGAAAGGTGCCACAAGGCCGCTCGGGACATTCGGTCATGCGTCAATTTTCAGCTTCGCTGCCGGAAAAAATCTGCCGACTAATGGCGGTGGAGCGATACTTACGGATAACGAGGACCTTGTAGCTGACCTGCGAGACCGGATCGGCAGCCTGCCGCAACGTCCGGACAACTACAATGAGCAGTCGAAGGAACAGCGTGATGTCCTCACGGACGCCTTTAACCGGGCACGTTGCGATAACCCGGATGAAGCATCGGTATGGGCTTCGGTATTCGAAAAATTCAGAGATATTCACTCGTTCACAATAGAACCGGATGAAGTCAGGGAAATTGCAATGAGCCTGGTTACGATCGGTGAGGTTTCCCGCCTCAGGAGATACGGAGCCTGGATGTATCGCGGCTTTCTTGACCTTCCGGGCGTGGAGAATCTCGAGTATCCTGACGGCTGTTCGCCGTTTAGATATACTTTCCTGCTGCCGGACAGGTCAGGCACCGAGGTTCAGGATGTGACCGGTAAAATTCGATGCGCCGGCATGCACGCATCCAACCTGTATCTGCCGCTGCACTGGCTCGCACCGGACATGGTGATGACAGGAGGTTGTCCGAGGGCCGAGATGGCAGGGCTCAGGTGCATCAACCTGTGGGTAAACGACGATATCCCCGACCGTGATGCATCGAAAGTCGCTCAAATACTAAAAAACTCGCTGAAGGGAGACCGCTGACAGGAAACCGGTATGGCTGGAGCAGTTCAGAAAAAGGGTCCGGTAATTCTGCTCGAGTGTACGCTTCGAGACGGCAGTTATGCCATCGAATACCAGTTTTCCGCAGAGGACACCGAGAGGGTTGCGCGTGCCCTTGTGAATGCTGGCTTCAGGTGGATCGAGGTTGGACATGGAATCGGGCTTGGAGCGAGCGACAAGGGCTTCGGCGACTCCAGGGAGACGAATGTAGACTATATAAAGGCCGCGAAACGTGCCCTTGAGGGCGCTGACGCGATTGTGGGAGTGTTTTTCATCCCGGGTATAGGTGAAGCCCGTCAAATGGACGAAGCTGTTGATGCGGGGCTGGATTTTATCCGTATCGGGACCAACATTACCGAGTACAGGACTGCCGAAGCAGCCATCAAACATGCAAAATCGCACGGTCTGATTGTAAGCCACAACCTGATGAAGTCGTATGCGGTCGATGCCTCGGAGTTTGGAAAAATATGCAATGAGGTTGAGAGTATCGGGGCCGACATGATCTCACTTGTCGATTCTGCGGGTGGAATGCTCCCGGACGAGGTCAGGGAGTACGCGGAATCGGGCCTGGAATCGATCGACATTCCCCTTGGATTTCACGGTCACAATAACTTCCAGCTTGCCATCGCGAACTGCCTTACAGCCATGCAGGCAGGTGTCAGGATCATCGATGTCAGCATTCGCGGGATGGGTCGCAGTGCCGGTAATGCCCAGACCGAGATTCTCGTGACACTCCTCGAAAAGCTCGGGGAGCCGACTGGTATCGACCTGATGAAGACGCTGGATATCGGCGAGAAAATTATTGCCCCCCTGATGCCGGCTCAGAAGGGAGTCGATGACGTAGCCGTTGCGACCGGGGCAGGGAAGTTCCATTCGAGTTTCTTCCCGAAGGTCAAACGTGCTGCCGAAGAAGCGGGGGTCGATGTGAGAGAACTGATAATGCGGGTCGGTGATGCCGACATGGTCAATACGGACGAGGAACTGATCATGGACCTTGCACAGGAGCTTGCGAAACGGCCGCGACGCTTCAGGTTCCCCCACGTCGTCAAGTTCGATAAGGGTAATGAGGATTAACACATGATAGATACGTCTCCCATCGAGAAGCTTGCGGGGAACATCGAACAG
>JAUWTM010000016.1 GCA_030614715.1 Planctomycetota bacterium | reverse complement strand
CTAGTCGCAATGTGACGAAGTAAGTTCCACATACGACATTCCAATGAGGAAGCCTCCCTGTGTTATAGATGGTCAATTCTCCATAGGATGGAGGTTTGGCTGTTTGAGTCGGGTCTTTCGGATTGAACAAGTGATTACATCTCGGACATTTAATATCTGGTGACATGAAATTACCTCGTATGTGGTCAGGGACTTGTATGAATTAAACGGTTGGCGGAGTTAAAAGCTGACATAAAAAATAGGCAATATTAGGAAAAAATTGTGAGGACGGGACGTGCTCACTCCGGGTGACGAGGACGTTACCCCTCCGTGTGCGAATACTTGGGATTAAAAGGGTGATTGTGAGGACGGGACGTGCTCGCTCCGGGTGACGAGGACGTTACCCCTCCGTGTGCGAATACTTGGGATTAAAAGGGTGATTGCGAGGACGGGACGTGCTCGCTCCGGGTGACGAGGACGTTACCCCTCCGATGGGACTTATGACTCTCCTTTTGTCAGATCACAATTAAAAAACCCGGCCGTAAGCCGGGTAGTTTTGATCTGTAATATAAAAATACCGATCAGTCGAATGGGGTTTCACCGTCGGTGATGACGAAATAAAGTGCGCCGCGTCCCGGTGCGCCAACGTACGGAAGCCCTGTGAACGTGAGGGCGACCTCGCCGGATGTTCCCACGGCTTCGCCCTGCGGACCCTGGTAGATCACCTGATCGCCGGTTGTGTCCATGAGTACCGATGGATCTGGGAACGAGCCGCCGCTTGTGTCGTTAACAGAGGCCATAAATTCCGGATCGTTGTTGCACTTCTTCCAGGTCATAATCAGGTCGTCATTCGAATTAACAACGAGATTGATGTAACCCGGACGGTAGTAATTCCTGGGGTCCGGGTAGTTGAGCACATTCGGGAAGCGATAGGTCGTGGACGGATCGTTAATCGGTTCCTCCTCGACCCAGCTTCCGGACTGGTTCGTGCCGTAGTTCATAACGAACTCATTCTTCTGACGTGTGTACGGCATAGTCGGCGGATTTGGCCAGGTCGTGACGTACACCCAGTGGATGTTGTCGTTGGAGTCAATGGTCAAATCGCCGTAATAAATATCGTTGTACCATCCAAGTCCGCTGACGCTTGAGAACAGGAACTCGAAGCTGGAACGGTAAGTGAAGGTGTTACCGGTCGGGTTGTATTCCAACACGTAAGCCCCGCAGTAGTAATTGTTCCATCGACCGCCGATTGCGAGGAAGAAGGTTTCAGTATCCGGGTTCCAGACGATCCCCCTTGCCGCACTGGACAATTGCTCCTGAATTGAACCGAGTCCGGCAATGTATGACGGGAATGTCATACCGGAACCGGTTGGTGGGATGTTAGCCCAGCTGGTGGCATAGATATACCTGTTGTACACGGGCCATGAGTAGTGACGCGCGTAACAGAAGATAGCTCCATCGGGACTTACCTCAAGAGCCCAGTAAACCGGGGCCCGCCCGCTGTAGTATGTAATCGCCTTGGAGGACCAGTCAGTGGTCTCCCAGGTGGACGGTTCACCGAGGCTGTCGGTGTCGAGGTAGCAGAGGTAGGACCGGTAGGAACTACCGCCTGTGACGAAATAAACGCCGCCGTTGTCATCCGCAGCCAGGAGATGTCCGGTGGTGGAGCAGGTGCCGTAAGCGCTGCCGACGGGCCAGATGTTGCCCTCCGCGGTCCATGTCAGCCCACCGTCCTCGGAATGAAACCAGTGCATCTGCCACGGGCCTGATGTCGGGTTCACATCATAGCTGGACATAATGTGATAGACACCGTTCGAATCCTCGATGAACTTCGAAACGTGGTAATTATTGCCCGAAGCGACCTCGATGGGCCAGTCGACTTCCATGACCTCGAGTGCGTCTTCGAGAACGACCTCACATCCGTCACCGTCAGTGAAATATAGGTCATACCAGCCAACATCTGCGCCGGCTGCTCCGAAATCAAAGTCCGCGGTTACGGTTTGTGCGTCGACCCATGTAACGTCTGTGCCGGGTACGGTAGTAACGCCGTCGGTGAGGTAACAGGCCAGATCGGATCCGGCCTCAAACTCGTCACCGATGATCTCGGCATCATCGAGAGCCCCGTCAATGTAGCCGGTGGCGGGATCCATGTGATCGAGTATGGGATCGGTGCATGGAAGTACGTCCAGCACGAACAGGTCGAACCTGAAGAACGCCGCGACTAAGTCCGGAGCGGCCGTGTTGAGAATGCCGTATTCATTTTCGTAATCCAGGTCATCGTACTCCGCTATCACCCAGTATTCATTACCTTCAAGGCCACCTACGTTATCGGCGGGTACTTCAACGTGCCATGTCGAGAACACGTCATTACCGCCGACAGGTATAATTTCAGTCGTATTGAGTTGATACGCTGTGGTTAGCACGTTAGATTCGATGTAAATATCGGATGGATTGTCATGCCAGCCGAACAGTGAGAAATCGAGGACAATATCGCCCCCGTTGGTTGTACCGTCAATGTAGTAAACATCAGGGGTCTGTGTGCAATCGCACGCCAGTGCTTCGGGAGCGTTGGCCGGGTGATCCAATGGAAATTCGCTGACCCAGTTGGCGGTCACAGCGTAGCCGTACGCAACACCCTTGGAATTCGGGAACCTGAGATAGTAGTTTCGTGTATTAACACTGCCCGATGAGAACACACCGTCCTCGTTGGTATTTATTAGGAATTGAAACACATCGGCGTTAGTCCCCAATCCATCGGCAAAATAACGGTACGGATTAATCGTGGCGTCACCGTTGAAACCGGCTGATTCAAACATTCCCGGCGTGTATCCGAATAAGCCGGGATTGGTGAATTCGTCGGGATTGAACCACCTGGTATAACCGTCATTTTCGGCCATGAACTGATCGGTTCCATGTACGGCGTACTCGCAATCGCCGTTATAATTGAGTGACCCTGAAGCGTCGCCGATGAAGACACCACGAACGTCGTAGCCGTTGTATCCGGGCATACCCGGGAACGGGTGACGTATCGTGACGTCGATGTTTACATCGATGTAGTCAGGACCAATCGGGGTGTCTAGGATGTTGAAACTCAGGTTGACCGGGGAGCCGTTGAGGAACTGAACCACGTTTGCAGTGAACATCACTGTCCGGTCCGACACAACCTCAACTGTTTGAGTTTCGATGTCGATGATGACATCGTAATAACCCCAGAGGTGAGTCTGGGAGTTGGATGCGGGGTCCACGGATGCGGAGAGGTCGGGAGTGACCGGGTCCGTGATGGATGACTTGCCCGAGCATCCAAGCACTACCGTCGCGCACAGAAGCGCAACAAGGAAAAGGACTGTCCATCGATTCATGTCGTGCCTCCAAAGGCAGGTGCCATATCAGGTTTTTAAACTCCACTTAAGGTGTCAAGTGAAGGCTTTGTTCAGGGAGATTGATTTATTATTATAATAGTTTATAAAGTGAGGGGCAAGTTTGTTGGGGTTTGAAAAAGCAGGCTTCCCTTACTCCCGATCCCGCTGCCATTCGAAGTAGTCACGAAGGTCGAAATCCATCACATTCAAGATCCCAGCTTCGGTCAGACGGTCGATCGATTCCAGGTCGATTATCCCCTCGTGCGTCCATACAAGCGGCGGGGCGTAATCGGCGTTGAAAATCTCGTTCACAACCATCGGCATACGATCCAGGTCGCAGAAGAGATAAAGAATGTCGTAATCCTCGGGAATCAGACGGATATCACGATAGCAGATAACATCGAGAATACGGTCCGCGTACTCATGAATCGGGAACAGGTACCAGCCCTCATCCTGGAAGAACCTCCCGATCTGGAACGAATCGAGCAGCGGATTCTCATCGATCGGCCAGATCACTATGCGGCTGGAGTTCCTTACGTGGTCGCGGATGTTATCTGGGATGCTTGCGAAGTCCTTCATGGTATCGATCCCGGTCAGTAAGCGTGCACTTGTGAAAATTTATCCGACTTATTTTCGGTGTCTCACTCAGGCTTCTGACGCTTCAGGCCGTGGAGGGTCAGACGGACACTCGCCAGTGCAGCCCGACCCGCATCGCGGTTGATGCGCAGCCTGATCCCCTCGGCACGGGCGTGGAATTCCTGTACTGCGATCGGTTCGGTGCACTGGATCACCAGCACGTTGCCCTCCAGCCATACCGCCCGGATGAACTGCGCCAGGTCCTGATCGATATGACGGTAGACCAGCGATCGAACCTCTTCGACCGTTAATCGGTCTTCTAAACCGAAGTCCTTACGGAACCGCGCCAGGATATCTGACAGTTTTTCCATCCTGTCTGAATATTATCAGGTATCATTGCTTTCGACAAATCGTTTCCGTGAGAGGAAGCACTAAATGAATTCAAAAACCACTTCCCTTCCCGCAGCCCATAACCTGGGATGGTATACATCGATTGAAGGATCAATCGTCCTCTGGCTCTGCATGATGCTGATCACGTTTTTTGCGCTCTGCGGGTCTGTACGGGCCGATGTAGCGGAAAATGGTAATTATTCTGAAGACTCCCCTGAAAATATCGACCTTGAGATCGATGAAGCCCAATTCATAATGGCCATAGGTGAGATCGCCCCGGATTTCTCTTCCTCCACTGTCAGTGGCAGCGTTTTTACTCTGTCCGATTACATCGGCGTGAAGCCTGTAGTGATCGTTGAAATCGATGCCTGGGCACCTCCATGCCACGGTGAGATGGAAGCGATCCAGGAATTTTATGAAACATATTCCGAAGAAATCGCAGTTGTGGCGTTTCCATACGTGCCCGGTACATCGAATGAGGACATTTCAAGGATTACCGATTACTACGACCTGACCTTCCCCTTCGTGCTCGACCCGCTGGGTGAGATCAACAATTTATACCAGTCGGACGGGGTACCGTACTATGTTTTCATCGATCTCGATGGCATAGTAACCGGGCATATGGTCGGTCACAGGTCTGATCTGACCCTTGAGGAGTACATTCTAGGTGTCTTCGGGATGGATGAGCCCGAATAGAACGCGGACTCGATTCCCGGAAGGTGCCGGGCGGTTACATTCCCTGTATACTACAAGTCAGAATGGTGCGAATGCTCCCGGTTCCGGGAAATGTATTCGACTATCGCCGCCTGCATGGAGGATAAAATGGACCAGAGGATTACGAAACTTGAAAAATCAAACCGAATGCTGACGCTTGCCGTCTGCGTGCTGGGACTCATGTTCTTCGCGATGTTCACCATTGCGTGGTCGGGCATCAGTACAAAGGGTACGGACGATGTCGTTGAAAACCTGAAGGTGAAGCATGTCGAGATCGTGAACGAGGACGGTGACACGGTAATAGAGCTCAAGGATGATCAGATATTCGGGCCTGTTGTTTATCTGTACGATGAAGAAGGCATTATGACGCTCGAACTTAACGCAAATTCATCCGGTTACGGTGGCGCGCTCAGGACGTACACCGATGGTGTCATGCGGATGGAATTCGGGGGTATGTACGGATGGGGACAGGGCTGGAACCTGCATGATCAGGACGGTGCCTTAAAAGCCAGTTTAAATACCAGTAGCGGAGTGGATCTGACACTACTCAAAATATACTCAAACGATGTGGACTGCGCCATGACACGTGTGTCCCTTGGTGTGCTTGGCACTGGATCACCCGAATTTGCGATGTATGGCGAGAACGGAGAGGAACTTGTTTACCTGCCGTGAGAAGGACAATCGATAATTATGTCTAACGATTCAAATTTGATCATATACCCTCTTGGTTCCGAGGGCTGGATTCCATCGAATGGACAGGAGACCATCTGCTTCGCGTTTTTCAAAGGCGACGAGATATTCATCCTCGATGCAGGCACCGGGATCGCCCGCCTGATGGGACTCAGGGAAACGCTTTTCAAGGAACGATGGCCCCGGATTAAACGAGCGCACATTTTTCTCACACATTATCACCTCGACCACTGCATCGGGCTTTTCTGGGCAAGTGCAATCTTCAGGGGAATTCCGATCAGCGTATACGCTCCCGGTGAGGTATCCTACGGCAGGCCCGCCCTGCAGATTCTCGACGAATTGTTCCGGAAACCGTATTCACCAAGGCCCTTCGATGAACTTATCGAGGGCGTTCAGGTCCATGACGTCACACCTCACGGCCTTATTTTCGGCGCGGGTGGAGTGGACTTCACTGTAAGCGTCAAACTTAATCCGGAGCACTCTGATCCCTCGGTCTCATTCCGATTCAGCAACTGGCTGGCGTTCGTAACCGACACCCCGCCCGAGAAGGAGACGATCGAGTTCGTAAAGGGTGTTAAGGTCCTTCTTCACGAAGCATATTACGATTCCTTCGATGCCTACAGGGATATCGATGACCCGCTTGACGCGCATCGAAGCGGTCCGCACACCGGAACGTTCGGTGCCGGCCTGATCGCAAAACGTGCCGGGGTCGGTCGGCTTGTGCTGATGCATCACAATCCTGAAATTCCGATGCTCGAGATGGAGTCGGCGGCTAAAAATGTGCGGGACAGGATTGGAATAGACTGCAGACTTGCTCGTGACCTCGAGGAAATAGTTATTGAGACTACTTAAACTGATACCAATCTTTATTTATTAAATCTTTGTGATCCTCACAGATCTCTATCTCAATCTCCACAACCCGTAACGGAACAGTTAGCACCGACGTGTGCCCGTTCAGACGTACCGCGTCCTTGGCTGTTGTCAGTATAAAATCCACCTTACTGTTTTCAGCGAACCGGCCAATCCGGTTGATGTCACGGAGCCTGTAGGAATGATGGTCCGGATATTCGAATAATTTCGTCAGGCTGCATCCAGTACTTTCGATCGTCTTCTCGAACCCGAGCGGATTGGCGATCCCGGCAAATGCCGTCACGCGTGAATCTGAAAGCGATTCCGATGTTTCAAACGGGCCGTTACCGTGTTGCCGGATCTTACTGATCAACGTCCGGGCACTCAGTACTGAAGGTAATGGATGCACCTGCTGCCTGAGTTTATCCGTGATCGCATCGATTCTGGCTTCATCGACCGCGTCAGTGTGGGTCAGAACGATAACGCTCGCACGCGACATTGCCCCTGCAGGCTCCCTGAGAATTCCATTCTCCAGATCAAAACGCCCGAACGGTGCGAGCGCGTCGATCAGCACAAGATCGACATCACGATGAAGCGCTGAGAACTGAAACCCGTCATCGAGGATAATCAGGTCTGCCTCGAACTTCTCTATCAGCATTTTCGATGCTGTGACTCTGTCACGGCCCACCGCAACCGGAACACCGAATGACAGGAGTGATTCTGCGAGTTGACGTGCTTCATCGCCTGAATCGGTCCAGTCCAGAAATATCCTCTCCCCATCCGACACAATTTCAGGCGGAAACCGTTTACGGTCGATGTTCCCGAGATAACCTCGCGTGACTACTCCCGGCTTCAAGCCTTTTCCAGCATACATGCGCGCGAGGTATTCAACCATAGGCGTTTTAGACGTCCCTCCGAAAGCGATATTCCCGACAGAGATAACGGGAACATCCAGCCTTACTGGTTTTTTCATGTTATTGAGAACGCGCCTGTGCCCGACCTCCGCGAAGGCTGAGAGAATGGGTCGAAAACCCGTTAACTGAGTAAGTCTTTGAGCTAATGTACTCATCTGCAGGACTAATTTAGCATGAAATTACACAAACATGAAAATACATATGCATGAGGTTACGTGATGCGAAGCACCCTCTCCGACTTCCAGTCGAATGGGGTGCTATGCATCAAGCATTTACATTACTAATTAAAATAACAAAATAAAGAAACTGTGCCGCCCGTAAGCGTACGTGAACCTCCCAATCTTCCTTCAAAACAACTGGCGCTTACGGGTGTATCACCTAATGCAGACTGCCCTGAAGGCTAATCGTAATACGTGTAGTTCTCCCCGCCCCACGTACGAACCCGTGGAAACCTTAACTAATGCGGACGTGACGTCCGCAAGACAGCCGTCGGGACGACCGCGCTACGTTTATAATCAATTGATTTTCCCAGCTACCCAGTCCGCGATCATGTCTGTTGCCTGTAACTGCTGACTTATCAGGGATCTCGCTTTAATCCGGTACTCGGACAGGTTTATCTCATCAAAGATTTTCAATGACTTTTCAGCCAGTTCATCTGCATCCGCGACCTCGTAAATCAATCCAGCCTTACCGAGTACCTGCTTGAGGTCGTGGAAGTTTGCCATTGACGGGCCGTGCAGCGTCGGGACGCCCATCGCGACCGGCTCCAGCACGTTGTGCCCGCCGCGGGTTACCAGGCTTCCACCGACAAACGCGACATCCGCAGCCCCGTAGAACGCCATCAGTTCCCCGATCGTGTTCACAATTACCGCCCTGACCCCGTCCTGTATGCGGCCTTCAGCCTGTATGTCAGTCCACAGCTCCACCTTGACGCCATCCTGCTTGAATAGTTTCGCGATACGCTCGACCTGCTCAAGGTGACGCGGCGCGATTACCAGATGGCTGTCAGGCTTTGACTCGTCAGCGTTTATTTTCTGCCATGCCTCGATTAATTTCTCATCCTCGCCCGGGTGTGTGCTGCCCGCAACGATAAGCTTGTTTTCGTCGGTTACGCCCAGCATGCACCTGACGCGGTCGCGCTCCTCAATCTCCGGAGGTTCTCCGCACGCGGCAAATTTCAGGTTACCTGCGAGGTGAGTTCTGTCCTCCGGCGCACCGAGCCCTATCACCCGCTCTACATCCTCCGCGCTTCGCATGAAAAGTGCGTCCAGGGAGCCCAGCATCCAGCGGTATACGCTCCTTACAATCGACGGTGGGTTCGCCGACCGGTCCGATATCCGCCCGTTAGCCAATGCCATCGGGACACCTGCCTCGACAAGCGCCCTGAACAGGTTCGGCCAGAGTTCAATCTCGATATCGAGGAAACAATCGGGTCGGAGCTTATCGACAAGGCGCCGCATTACCCCGGGAAGGTCGATCGGGAAGAAGAAAAGCGCATCCGGCTTGAAATTTTTCAGTATGTAGTCCCGCCCGGTGAACGTTGTAGTAGAAATCGCGATCAGGCAGTCGGGTTTACGTGACCGGATCGCCGAAACAAGCGGATTCGCGATCGCAGCTTCACCCACACTGACTGCATGGATGAAAACTACCTTCCGGTCGCCTCGATTTGCCTCCAGTTCATCAAGAACAGGTGAAAATTTCCCTAGACGCTCCGAAACTGTATCCTTAAACCCACCGTATGTCGATAAACCCGGCTTAAGCAGGTGCGCCAATGGTGTCAGTGCAGCCGTCGTGCCCGAATAGAACCGAAGTGCGAATGGACCCGGGTTATTTTCTACTGAACCTGTCATTTCATATTCGAAAAAAGGGGACTGTCATCTTTTTGCGTGGTCCAGACTTGTTAACCGTCCATTCTCCCCAAAGCAAAAAGGTTGCCTGTCCCCTTTTTTCCTATTTCCCCTTGGCTCTCAACGCAGCCTCGACCCTCGGAAGATCTGCCGATGTGTCTACCCCGAGGAACTCGTGCTTCGTCTCAACGCACTTGATACTTATTCCGTTTTCGAGCGCGCGAAGCTGCTCCAGTCCCTCGTTCAGCTCAAGTGTTGTCTGCGGTAGACTGATGAAACGCTCCAGTATGTCGCGCCTGTAAAGGTAAAGACCCACGTGCAACCAGTATTTAGGCGACGGGAACTTATCTCGAACCTCCACCGGACGCCTTTTCACATGCGGGATCGGTGCCCGTGAAAAATAAAGCGCATTACCCGACTGATCCAGCACCACCTTCACACGATTCGCATCGGAAACCTCCGACGCTTCCAGTTCGCGAACAAGCGTGACTATCTCGTTATCAGAACCGCCATCAGACATCACGATTTCAGCCATGGAATCGAGGACTTCACCGTTGATAAGCGGTTCGTCACCCTGGAGATTCAGAATCCAGTCATGGTCCAGTGATTCCGCGACCTCCCAGATTCTATCTGTGCCCGATGGATGATCGTCGCGGGTAAGCATGGCCTCGTAGCCTGCATCGCGTACGGTCTGCGCGACACCCTCGTCGTCGGTCGCGACAATGACCCTGTCAGCATAACTGCACTGCGACGCACCCTCTGCCACCCACACGACAAGCGGCTTCCCGAGGATCGGGTGAAGTACCTTCGCAGGAAAACGCGAGGATCCCTTACGTGCCGGAATTATGATAGCGAGTTTACTCACGCGCTGTATTATAGCCGAAGGTTGTGACCTGCGACAGTAGGTATGTCAATAAGCACAAATGGCACACACAAACTTGTTTGTGTGTGTGCTTGTTTTGTGTGTGCTTTTATCTCATACCCTCGACAGAAGTAATAAATTTAAATTGCCCCCTGACTTTAAATCACTTATAGTCCAACAATCAAAACTCACATCATGAGCGAGGAGACCTATCAATGACCAATTCTGAACGAAATGAAATTACCAGCACTCTCAATACACTGGCTGAAAGAGTGGCGGAGCTGGAAAAGAAAAACACGAAACTTGAAAAATTCGGCAGGAAATGGACCGTAACCGCTGTAATTCTCGGCGTAATGCTGTTCGCATTAATCGCGACCGGATTCGCATACAGCGCGGACAGGGTCCAGGACGTAATAAGTGTTCGCCAGATCGAGATCGTTGACGATGACGGTGAAGTGCGCGGCTACTTCGGCTACGAGGACGAGACCGTCGGACTCGGTATCTTCGACAGGCGCGAAAATGTACGAGCGTTGCTGTTTTTCGACGATGAAAACGAGAGCTGCTTCATGAGCTTCCTCGACAGGGGACAGGAAGCCCGTGCAATTTTCGGCGACCCGGGTGAGGATGGATACATCCTTGCATTTGCGGACGAATATGGCGCGTTGCGTCTGCTCGCCGGATACGATGGTGATACGGACATTGCGAACTTCGCAATAGCTGACGAGGACGAGGATTTCATCTGGTCCGCTATCGAGGACTGATCGCTGCCAGAGATCTCGCAACAGGCTGTCCACACGGTACCAGTAAAAATCCCCAATTGCAGGATGCATGCGGGGTTACGGGCATGTTATAATCTATTTGAAACTCAACCACCGGGGGGTGGTGGTATATGCGTCCTATACGCTACATAGGTGTCGATTACGGTGAGAAGCGAGTCGGGCTGGCCAAGGCTGACAGCGACACCTTGTTTATCGCTCCGTTCAGGGTTTTCACGTTCGAGGATGAATACGAAGACGATATGGAGCACCTGTCCATTATCATCAAGGGTGAAGCGGACGTGATCATTGTCGGCCTTCCGCTCACAAGAGAGGGCACCGAGGGCCCGATGGCTAAAAAGGTCCGCGAATTTGCTGAGGACCTTGCGCATAGAACCGACCTTCCTGTCCACTTCCAGGACGAGCGCATGAGTACCCGTGCCAACGCAGGCCTCCTGCAGGGAATGCGTACCGAGGAGAGGAAGAAGCTTATCGACGCTCTCGCGGCCGCGGGTATACTCCAGACATGGCTCCAGAAAATGAAAGCGCGCAGCGACCTGGGCAAGCAGAAACCGACCTGATCGCAACGGAGAAATTTGACCCTGTGGCTAGTCCATTCAAGCCTGATTATCATTATCCATCGCTTGCTGATGTTCCCATAGAGGAATTCGCAACCCTTGGCATAAAGGGCGTACTTCTGGATATCGATAACACGCTCGTTCCCTACTCGCAGCACGATCCCATCCCGGGGGAAAACAGAAGCTGGATCGAGAGAGCCGAAGCGGTCGGGGTAAAGTGCATCCTTTATTCAAACGCCACCCAGAAAAAGATCGGCATAATGGAGAAGATTTCGGGACTCGACGGCGTTCCGAAAGCATACAAACCCGGATGGGCACAGATCGGGAAGGCTCTCAAGCTGCTTGGTTGCTCGAAGGAGGAGGCTTTATTGATCGGTGATCAGGGCTGCACCGACATTCTTGGAGGTAATTTTGGCGGCGTAATGACCCTTCTTGTCGAGCCGATGACGACTAAGGACTGGTGGGGGACCAAGATACTGCGAGTAATCGAAATGACGTTCCTGTGGCACCGCCTGCCGTGGAATCGGGGAAAGGAGATCAAGTGGAAATTTTTGACACCGGGGACAGGCACCTGATTTTGGCTCGGTTGACTGAAGAGTAATTTCAAAGATGTCGTTTCGCCAGTCCCCTTCACTGCACGTAGCCCGGTGATCTGAGTCCCGGGTGTTTAAATATCCCACCACATGAGTCTTGTAAGCCAGTTGGTGAAATCCTCTGCGACCGCTACATTCGCATCGTGATTCGGATGGGAATCGTCGGCCGAGTTCTGGTATTCGTACCGTAAGCGCAGGTAATCACCGCTCGACTCATCGTCACCAGCAAGCATGTGAAACACATCGTACGCAACGAGATTTGGTTCGTCCTCCGTGTATTCGCCCATCAGCCAGTCCGCGAACTGTTCGGCACGCTCTGCACAGTTAAGTTCGGTTGCATTCGGAACGAGCGGTGGTGTGCTCCACGGGACGAACAGAATCTCAGGATGCTCCGATGTCACCGATTTTACCGTCTCGTAGTATCCCTTGTACTGCTCGAGCTCCTCATCGGAGCAGATATTCGACGCAGGATAGCAGGATTTGAACGCGATGATGTCGTACTGCTGACCATCGGGAAGGTCCCACGTGATCAGGTCGTCGAAATGCTCCGTGAACGTGATCGGGAAGTGGTCAGGGTTGGTGTTGTCGCCTACCCAGCCGTCTCCGTACGTCCGCGAATGCACCTCAACTCCGGAATCTTCCAGCATTTCCGCCATCCCGCCATTGAACATGAAACCGAAGCCGGTCGAGTGATGCACGAACAGGAACCGCGGTGCACGGCCCTCGGGAGCTGTCCATGCTGCGATGTCGGTCACCGTTTCTGCGACATCGGTCTCCGTTTCCCCGACATTCGAAGGCCCGGCAGCCTGCGGATCCTGCTTGGTTTCGTCGGACGTCGCTGATGACGTCTGCGAACATGAAAGGATAAGGACGAAAAGGATTAATGTAACTGCCAGCGTTGATCGATGCATATCGGTCCTCCCTTTATCGAGCGACAGTATATATGATCTCCGGTATAAATTTTTCCAGACTGGGAGCGGGGACCTCAGGTCCGCGAGAGCGGCGATGTCCCATCGGCGCCTGATCTAAATGCAAATGCAGCGGCGGTTCCCCCTCAGGACGTGTATTCCATCTCCGATGTACCCAAGCTGGGAGCGGGGACCTCCGGTCCGCGGGAGCGGCGATGTCCCATCGGCGCCTGATCTAATGCAAATGCAGAGGTGGTTCGCCTTCAGGACGCGTGTTCCATCTCCGATGTACCCAGAGCCACTGCTCAGGATACTTCTCGACCATTCCCTCGATCACCTTCTGGATCCGCTGCGTGTTTTCAATAACGTCCGCCTCCATGTCACCCGTCCTGACCAGCTCGACTTCAGGATAGATCTCCATCCTGTAATTATCTCCGTCCCAGATCGCCCATACCGGCACAACAGGAATGTCATACTTCAGCGCGAGGAACGCGGGACCCCGCACGCTCGATGCTGGCACACCGAAGAAATCAACGAAGATCCCGTCCCTGCCGCCGTTCTGATCCGACAGCAGTCCCAGCACCGTGCCTTTCGATCTGATCGCCCGGATGAGATCGATGTTACCCTGCTTCGTCTTGAGTATGTGTTGAATCCCGACCGCGGCTCTCTGTTCAAGAATCAGTTTTGTAATACCCGGGTCGCGCTGAGCCTTCCCAACCGCGACGAGTTTCCAGCCCGACGCGCATACCCACGCCCCTCCGTACTCCCACGATCCAAGGTGTCCGGCTATCCCGATGACTCCCCCCTTGCTTCTTTCGATTGCTTTCTCCAGGTGTTCCCTGCCCTCGACAACCGGTGCAAGCGCAAGCAATTCCTCATTCGTGTAGAGCCCGTAACGAAGGAAATCCATCACGGTTCTCGTGAGGTTCTTCTGACTTTTTTTCGTAATCTCTATTTTCTCTTCTTCCGTGTACTTATCACCGAACGCGATTGTCAGCCCGTCCATGCACACCATGCGATACTTCCTGAACAGTTTATACATTATCGCACCGAGGTGATCCGCGAGTCGAAGCGCCGACTTGCGCGACAATCGTCTTGCCAGCCAGAAAATGAAATAGCCGAGTACACGCTCGATTCTCCATCTCACGCGTATGGTCCACGGTGCACTTTCCGGGCCTGTTAAGCGTTTTTCGGGCTCTGCCATCATTTGCTCTGAAAATTGTAAAAAATGAAAAACGGCATTTTCCACCTGTGAAAAATGCCTATGTCTAGTATTCTGCGGTAACCATGAAAATCCACGGTTTTGTATATGGTTTATTCAGAAAATCTTGTACATTTCGTTTGCTTGCCTATTTAATTCTACCTTGATTTCCTGTACAGCCGCACAATTATGAAGGCTGATTAAAAATGGATAAATCCATTTTCGGCCATTTTTGACCATTTTTTACATCAAGTCGACTACCCGCTTATCCTTTATCTCCTTTATGTACCTGTCATAGGCCTCGATACGGTTGTGCTCCTGCTGTTCACGTGCAAACCGAAGCATATCGTTCGCGGTACGCAGAGCCTCCTGCCACTCGCGGGCATTGATCAGGTCTTCAAGGTGCATGTCGCGGAACTCTCCTTCGGCACCGGATATTTCGAACGGCTTGTCGGGCGACGTCTGCTTATCAAGCGTGCTCAGAAGGTCTGCGTCAAGGCGCTTACGCTGGCGCATGAAATTTTTGAAGTCCTGGTGACTCTTCTTCACTCCCAGGTCCTCTATCTGCTCGGGTGGTCGAAGAAAATAATAAAGCGGTGCCAGGACTGGCCACAGAACGATGGAACCATAGGCGTAGAGATCGATCGACTCCATCATGCGGAATTCATTGTCACGCTTTATCCAGAGCATGAAGCCTATTCCTATCCCGATGTACACTACTGCCACAACAAAGACAATTTCAGTTGTTCCCACAGCGTCAATCTCCCTCGAAGGGTGGATTAAATGAAAATCCTTTTATCATTCTTAATATCGTCATTTCCGACATATCTTCTCCACTAATCCGCGAAGATCGCTGTCGGAATAAAATTCCAGCGTCACCTTTCCACTGCCCTTTGCGGTCCTCTTTATTATACACTTTCGTCCCAGTGCCGACTCAAGTCCCTTCGTCATTTCATTCAACATGTGGTCCAGGTCGGGATCACCTGCTGATGCATCCTCTTCGCGTCCTACAGCCTTTACCACGGGCTTCAGCCTCGATGCCGCTTTCTCAGCCTGACGAACACTGATCCCGTCCTTGATCATCCTCCTGAACAGGAGGTCCCGAACCTCCGGAGGAGCCATCAACAGTGCCCTCGCGTGACCCGCCGTGATTGTGCCTTCATTGACAGCTTCCTGGATCTCCTCCGGCAGATCGAGCAACCTCAGTGTGTTCGCGACGTGCGGACGTGACTTCCCCACCGTGCTCGCGATCTCCTCCTGAGTGACTTCGAACTGCTCCTGAAGCTGCCTGTAAGCCCTGGCAAGCTCAATCGCTCCGAGGTCAGCGCGCTGAACATTTTCCACAAGCGCTATTGTTAGCGATCCTTTTTCGTCCTCAGGATTTATCAGGATCGCAGGTACATCACTCAGCCCGGCAAGCTGCGATGCCCTGAGGCGGCGTTCACCGCTGACCAGCTCGTAGCCGCTCCCGGTCGCCTTTAACAGAAGGGGCTGCAGCACACCGTGCTCCGAGATGCTGTCAGCCAGTTCCTTCAGCTCATCCTCAGGAAACGACCGGCGGGGCTGGTGGGGATTCGGTTTGATCCGTGACACCGGTACCCGACGGAGCCACGTCCCCGATTTCTCCCTTTGTGTCTGCAGCAGCTCCACCGGCTGTCTCGACTGACTCGTGCTTTCCGGGATCAGGGCCTTGAGCCCCTTCCCTAACGCTTGTTTCCGTGACATTAATGACCTCCAATGCCAGGTTCCTGAATGCTTCCGATGCGTTAGACTTTGACGCATACAGTGTGATCGGTACGCCGTGCGACGGTGCTTCTGCAAGGCGTACGGTTCTCGGTATTACGTTCTCAAAAACCACTGCCCGACCCTTAAAATAGTCCCTTACCTCGTTCTCGACCTCGCGCGTCAGGCGTGTCCTGCCGTCATACATCGTGAACAGCACACCGTATACAACCAGCGATGGATTAAGGTTTTCCTGGACGATCGAGATTGTCTTGAGAAGCTGTGTAAGGCCCTCCAGTGCAAGGAACTCGGCCTGCATCGGGACCAGAACCCCGTCGCTTGCGGTCAGGCTGTTGATCGTGAGGATCCCGAGCGACGGTGGGCAGTCTATGAGTATATAGTCAAAGCGTGAATAAACATTAATTAGTGCGTGCTTCAATAAATATGCGCGGTCCGGACGGTCGGTGAGCTGGACCTCGGCTCCGGGCAGGTTCTCATTCGCCGGCAGCAGGAACAGGTTGTCCTGGATCGTCGGAAAGACCGCGCTCTCGGCGTCCATACCCTCCATCAGCACCTCGTAGATGGAGATGAACACCTCGCTGCGGTTGAATCCCAGCGATGTCGTGGCGTTGCCCTGGGGATCGAGATCGACCAGCAGCACCTTCTTACCCCGCTCAGCTAGGGCGCTGGCCAGATTTATGGCGGATGTGGTCTTGCCCACACCACCCTTCTGGTTGGCAATAGAGATAACCGGCATGATTGAGCGAGTATACCAGCCGAATAAGACTGAATCAATTTTGAAATCGTGGAATTACTGCCAGAGAGGCTGGTTTTTCATCTTTTTCCAGCTTCGGGGATATTCCCGGGGACACGATTGCTCCTTTACAAAGCTTGCCATGCTGATCGGCTCGATTCCATCAATCGAGAGGTCGACTGCAGATACGTCATAAAACCAGAGCCCTGTGACCCTCGAGTCAGGCGGGTTTGACCTGATCTCTTCCGCGAGCGCATTAGAGATCTGCACGATTGTGTATCCAGCAATTTTATTGAAGGCTGCCGCGGTCTCAACCACGACCGGTAACGGTGCAAATGATCGCGCGATTACGTAGTCGAATTCACCCCGCCACTTCGTGTCCCCTGCAAGCTCCTCAGCCCGGAGATGTACTGCCGTGAGATTACCAATCTCCAGCTCTGTTTTGCACGCATGGATAAAATGGAACGGCTTTTCGGAAGATTCTACAAGGTGGAGTTTGAGATCTGGCCTGGCGATGGCGAGGGGGATTCCCGGGATACCCGGACCGGATCCCAGATCGAGTACGGACGAGTCAGGCTGAAGGTATTTAGCGAAAGCAAACGATGGGAACACCAGGCTGCGGATTATCTCACGGGGTGTGACGCTGGTGGAAAATGAGTACTGAAAATTCCAATGCACGAAAATATCCACGAACAAGGAAAGCCTGCTTATCTGATCCTGGGACAGGGGGCAGGGAAGGGTGGCGGTCGAAGCCAGCTCAGAAATCAGTTCCGAGTGATTGTCCTGTGGAGTGTTCATCGTGTCAAGGAATGTTTCACGTGAAACAATCAACCCAAAAACACGAGGAACCACCGTTACGGGTGGTTCCTTCAGGAGGAGTTAGATTTCATTTTTATCAAGGTGATCAGCCTTCCAGAAGATCTGATAGATCTGTTGTGTCAAGAAATTCCCTGAAACTGTCGACCTCACGCTCGGTGGGCATCGGTTCACCGTCGTCATCGAGCTCGACCTGCATCCTGAGAAGGAGATAAACAACAATTCCTGTACCGTATACTTCCATCGGATGTTTTGACTTATCGGCCTGGGATTTGATGTACTCAGCTACCTTCGGGTTTTCTTTCCTTATGCGGTTGAAAAGTTCCTTGAGGTTATACTTGGACTTTACCAGTTCCTCCGAAACTTTCTCGACAGCACCCTCGGTGACAAAAATCATTTTGAAAACCTCCGGACCTTGTTTGTAGAGCGGCCCTCATAGAATCAGATGCAGATCCCGTTTGAGTTCTTAGCTACTTTGAGAAAAAAGTTCCTTCAACCTTCGAAAAGACGCAACAATAAAACTCTTATAGTACCTTATACAGTTTTATTGCGAATTGATATTTTAGCACGGCTGGCGATATTTTGCAAGGTTTTTTTCTGGGATCGTGAGCCGTGTAGGGGAATATATCGGCCTAACATTAAGAAAGATTAGGGCATTTTAGGCCTTATGACAGTTTTGGTGCAGGGAAGCGCTCCTTGGTTTATTTCTGGTATTGTATTAGTGATGATCAGCATGACGGGAAAGTTTAAACCTGAAGTAGTGCTGCTCGGTACAGGTACTCCCAACGCTGAGGTAACCCGGTCCGGGCCGTCGGTTGCCGTCGTTGCCGGAGGGGAGGCGAACCTGGTTGATTTCGGTCCGGGTGTTGTGCGACGCGCGAGGGCCGCGTACGAATCGGGCATACCCGCGCTTGAACCAGCAAAGCTGACAAGAGCCTTCGTCACGCACCTGCATTCCGATCATACCGCTGGCTATCCCGACCTGATATTAACCCCGTGGACACTGGATCGTGCAGAGCCGCTTGAAGTGTACGGCCCGGTCGGGATTAAGGAGATGACCGACCACATTCACTCAGCGTATGAGAAGGACATCAGGGAACGTGTGGACGGCCTGCAGCCCTCTAATGATACCGGCTGGAGAGTTAAAGTGCATGAGATCGAGGAGGGAGTTATATTCGAAAACGAGTTCGTGCGAGTCGAGGCATTCAAGGCACGGCACGGTTCATTCAACGCGTTCAGCTTCAGGTTTCACGCTGGCGACAGGGTTATTACCGTCTCAGGGGATACGTCACCCCATGACGGGATGATCGATGTGTACCGTGGATCGGACGTTCTGATCCACGAGGTCTATTCAACAGAGGGATTTAAAAAATACTCCCCGGAATGGCAGAGATATCATTCAGCCATGCATACGTCCTCGACGGAGCTCGCAAAAATCGCATCGGAGGTCAAACCGGGCCTGCTCGTGCTCTATCACCAGCTATATAACGGCGTTACCGATGAAGCGTTGCTTGAGGAAATCAGACGTGACTATTCCGGCGAGGTTGTCTCGGGAAAAGATCTTGATGTGTTTTGAAAGTGCGTTTCTGTTGTACTAAATATAAAAAGCCACCCTCATTATTCCTTCCCGGATGGAAATGGTCAGGAGTAATGAGGGTGGCATGCGATCAGTTCTATTTTAATTTGTAAAATTACTCTTCAGTTTCTTCCTCTGTCTCTTCCTTTGTTTCCTCTTCAGATTCTCCGGACTCCTCGGTGGCCTCTTCTCCTGCCGCTTCCCCGGACACTTCGGGTTCCTCCCCGACCTCTTCTTCAAGACCCACAGGCTCTTCGGTTTCCTCAGGAGTTTCTTCTGCCTCGACATCGAGTTCAAGCTGCCTGACAAGGACATTACCTATATTCGGATCTGCTCCGAGATGGGTGTCGATGATCTTGCCGTCAAGGCCGATTACCACCAGGAACGGAATCGCCCTGTGCGGGTACAGGTTGTTGATGGCCTGCGACGTGTCCTGAATCGCAGGGAACGTGATTTCCAGTTCGTCCAGCAGCTCTAATATGTCATCGGTTTTATCAGGACCCTCGTCGGAAATGGCAAATACCTCAACCCGGTCGGAGTACTGCGCGTAAAATTCCTGTAAGAACGGCATTTCAATGATGCACGGACCGCACCATGTAGCGAAGAAGTCGAGTACTACGGCCTTCTCACCTGCAAAGTCCGAAAGCTTGACCATGTCACCGTCCATCGTTTCAACTTCGAAATCCGGCGCCATTGGCACTTCCCGTCCGCCGTTACCATTGGACGGTGTATCGCATCCCTGAGTCCATATCGCGAAATAGAACACCAGGGCAAGGATGATTACAGTTACTATAACTCCCCCACGTGCTGAATCTTTCATGTCAGTTTGTCTCCGTCAGTTTTTATTGCCTGCAGTTCCTCAATATATAAGGTGTTGGCCGCAAAGACCAGATCAGTCCCTAGCGATCGGACGCCCTGTAGCCAGGTTCGTCGTTCACGCTTCCAGTAGTGTCCCAGCCCTGGTCGGTTTTAATAACACCGCCCCCTGTCCGAACGTGACGGGGTGTGAACGCGCCGACTATCGCGTCCTGATGAATAATGATTTCGATTTCTGCCTTGATAAGCTGGTAGTACTCCGAGTCCTCACCTTCGAGGTCGCTGATCGCGTCCCTCAGATCGTATGCAATCGTGATGTCCTGGCGCCATGATTCGAAGCTGTCATGGTAGGCGTCGATGGCATTTTCTATTGTTACTCCGGATTCTGCATCCTCGGACATGATCTCGAGAAATTCTGCCCTGTAGAGGTGATAATATGGGATCAGCGCATTGGAGACCGTCCCGGTTTCAGCGGCCAGCAGCATCTCATCGACCGCTTCATCGTATCTCTCAAGGTTCCACAGTACCCGTGCCCTGAGGTAATGGGCCAGTTCGCTATTAGCGTCACGATTGATCGCTTCATCCGCGTATGCCAGGGCGGTTTCGAAGTCCCCGGCGATCAATGCAGATCGAGAATTGTATTTCGAATCGAGAATTTCAATTGTATGATCGACTGCTATCTCATCGATGAGCGACGCTTCGGCACCCGGAAGATCTGCCGTAAGGAGGATCGTCCTGATGCTGTACTGAGTGCCTGAATACTGGGACTCGTCGATTTCATCGACCTTGATTATCCGCCACCCGTCCCACGAGTTGAACGGCTCCGACACCTCACCGGGTTCCATCGTGTATGCAAGTTCCTGGTAGGGTTCCGGGTTGTTTACCACACCGAAAGCCGGGAGATGTCCACCCTCACGGGCACTCATTCCGTCTGAATGGTCCCTCGCTATCAATGCAAAGTCTTCCGGATTCTCCATGATCCTTTCGTGCAGCTCCCGGGCGAGTTCCTCGACCTGGATATCGGCGGTAGCACGTATCACCTGGCTGGAAAGGTCGCTGCCGGGAAGACGCCTGATCTCACTGCGGATCTCGTTGTCGATCGCAATTTCCCGCACGACCAGAATCTCATCCGGACTGAATCCGATGAAGTTCGAAAGCCGGGTCCGTCTGCCTTCGCGGTAATCATGCAGGTAGCTCGAGACGTTGGCCTCGTAGACGTACTCGGTATCGACCTTCGCCACTCTCATATCTGAGCCCGGCACATGGCTGGGCTGGTCGCATCCAGCCATCAGCAGTACGCCTGTCAGGACTATGATTCCCGTGATAATGCAGGCAGCTTTTCCTTTAATCTTAAATGGATAAATCTCAGTGCTCATTTTTATTTCAACACCACCGTTTTGTACCGTATGATTCTACCACCAGTGACGCCCTTCGGACACCCTGTTCCCACGGTTTTAGAAGCTCATTATGCAATATCGGTTCAACGTTTGAGCTTTGATAACACCCGTCGCAACAATGATCCGGGGTCGGACGGACGTGATCTGGGGGAGCTGTCACCTACAGTGGACTGGAAAAAATCGATGCCCTTTCCGTGTGTAACACGTGGATCCTTTAACCATTTTATCAATGGTATTGCCATTCGACTCCATTTCAGCTCGTTACGTGCGTGCTCGAAATTCCCCGCGTACGCACCACGTCCGGAATCCAACGCACGGATGATCGCCTTCGCGAACTCGATGGGATCATCTCCGGGAACCACTGCGCCGAGGTTGTTCTCTGCGACATAATCCGAGTATTCATCGCCACCGGACACAACCTGCGGCACCCCCATCCAGATTGCGTCGAGGAACCGCGTACGCACCGCGTATCGTGCTTCCAATCCCGGGGAATGCGCGCTGACCCCGCACGCTGCGCGTGCCAGGACACCGAGGTACTCATCCCGAGGCAGCCATCCGCCGAATATCACTGAATGAGCCACCCTGAGACGGCTGGCGAGCTGCCTCGCAAGGCCGACCATTTCAGGTTCCGGGACGTGCGGGTTGGGATGCTTCGTTCCGGGGAATGCGAGACGGGCGTTCGGGAATTTTTTCAGGACGTCGGGCCATGCCCGCACGATCATGTCAGGCTTTAGCCAGTCCCACATTCCGCCCCCCCAGACAACGAGCGGTCCACTGGACTTGAACTCGGCCGGATAAGGCAGTTCTGACGACGACGGCGGGTCCCTGTCAGGAAGACCGAACGGCACCAGTCCGATCATCTGTCCGGGACCCCTGCCTGGAACCCATGTTTCGGGATTGATCCGGTTCAGCGCCATCAGAGCCCCAAGAGACAGATCCTGCTGTCTTCTGCCGGCAACGAGGAAGAAATCACCGCGGAAAAGCCCGGCTGTCACTGCAGCGAGATGACGTTCGTGCTGGAAGTTCCGCTCGGGGACAGTTTCTGATTTGTAAAGTTCGAGGTTTTCCCAGATGACCGGGTCGAACATATCGATGATCAACGGGATGACCGATTCCAGCAGCTCCGGCATTACCATCGCCACCAGGGGAGGAGCGAGAGCCGCACGGAACCCGCTGAAGAACGCGGCATCGATGGTAATCGATTCCCTGTTCACAAATTCAATGCCGGCATAGTGATTAACGGGAGCTTCGCCTTCGTAAACAACGGTTACCGATCCGGTCCTGCCAATTTCTACTGCGAGCGCGAGCGATCGGATGGCGGGACCAGCGTGTCTGGGTCCCAGGCGGTCGTAGGCGATTACTAGTACGGGCTTGTCGGTCATAATTTCGGACCATTATAGCAGTATTTCCGCATGCAGACAGGGGACTTGACCGGGCAATCCATCTCAGATAGAAAATTAATATTAATAATGCTGTTTTAGTGTACCAAGACTTGACACGTACGTAATTCTATGGTACTATTGTACTATAGTGCTAATACACTGAACTAGAGAAACGATTCTGTGGGGTGGCTAAAAGGAGTGAGAAACATGCGCAGCAAGGGACACAAGAGTGGGAAAAACAGGAAGTCGTCAATACTTGTTCTCGGTATGTTGACCGACAGCGAATTAGTTCTATTCGTGAGAAAGGGCAATCCCGAGGGCTACCAGGTGCTGGTAGACCGGTATGAAAGGCTGGTCAGGGCGATCACCGCCAAGTACCTGGGGAATGACACGATGGCGGTCGAGGACGCCTGCCAGGACACTTTCCTGAAGGCACTGGCGAAGATCAGCGACCTCAGGAATCCCGCACGATTCAAAAGCTGGCTCTGCGCGATCGCTCACAACCAGGCTCTCGATACGATCAGGAAGCGGAAACAGGTTGTAACCTGGGATATCGAGGGCGGGGGACTGACCGTCACAGGTGTGGGCGGAAAGGGATTCAGGTCCAGATCATCAGGACGTGCGGGCAGCGATGACAACACACCGATGTGGCAGATTCCTGACACGAAGGCCAATCCCGCCGAGAAGCACGCACGCATGGAAGTTGCCGGTGTCGTGCAGGACGTACTTCGTGGCATGCCGGATCTGTACCGCGAGCCGATCTCGCTGAGGTACGAGGAGGATCTGGACTACCAGGAGATCTCGGATATCCTCGGAAAGCCGCTCGGAACGATTAAAAGCCTGATACATCGTGGTAAGGCGATCATCAAGGATGAACTGGCAAAAAGGGCAGGAGGCATGGAGGGCGCGGTAGTACTGGCAACCTGACGTATAAGACATCGATTCATGGCAGCCCAGGGCCGGGGTTTCAAGAGTGAGAACTATGGGGAATTCATTTAAAGAAGGGTACGGACGCAGCCTGTACGGCAGAAAAATCGCGTTCGTACCACTTTTTTAGCGCAACCACTTAATAGGGATCACAGTCATGTAGTACAATAGAGTTCCAAGACTCCAAGTAACCCATGGAAATAAATTTTTTCCAGGTGGCGAGACAGTGACTAAAATTAACCTGGACTTAAAAAGCAAAGTCCCGATCTACATACAGATCCGCGACCAGATCCGCCTGATGATAGCTACAGGGGAATGGAAGGAAGGCAGCCAGATGCCTCCCGTCCGCGACCTTGCATCGTCACTGCTGATCAACCCGAACACCGTCACCAAGGCGTACCACGAACTGGAGCGGGAAGGTTATATTTTCACCCGCAGGGGAATGGGGACCTTCGTAAGTGATAAGACTGAATCAAAATCAGTCGATGGTAATGACACCGCTGCCACAGAGATAGCGAGGGATTTTGTAACCAGGCTTCTCGAGCTTGGGATGTCGACGGTGCAGATCAAGACGCTTGTCGATGAGGCATTGAATTCCAAATGACAATACAGTGCTGGTTGTTTGAATACGGCAGGCTGTTAATCCTGTCTTTTTGCATTCGTAGTGTCTGCTTACTTTAATTGCGGTCAGGCTTTAACTTGTTAAAGAAATATGGTAGCGTTTTCAGGAATATTAACTCCTATTTAAGGATTGGGCACTTTTGTGTGCCCGGACCTTATTTAGAAGGAGGATCGCGTCAAATGAAAAAACTTCTCCTGGCGATGCTAACTCTTGGGCTCGTTTTCTTCCTCATCGGATGCCCGCCGGCAGAGACACCACCAGCGGACCCACCGGACAACGGTGGAGATGTCGCAGCTGACAATGGTGATGTCGAAAATGGCGATGTTGTAGACAACGGTGACATGGAAGACGATGCCGAAGACGCTGACGAAGAAGGCGACGACGACGCTGAGGACGATGACGAAGATGGCGGCGGCGACGACGACGGCGACGAAAGACCAAAATAGCACCAAGACAATCAGGAAAAGAAAGTTTCAGACGACGGTCCTACCGGACCGTCTTTTTGTTCCCAAATTCTGAAGGGGTGTTGTCAGGTCACAGGGATGACGACCGCGCTGAACGTACTGCCGGCTGCACGGGCACCGATAGCCCACGGAGCGATTATATGACTCGCGAGCAGGCATCCGGCCGATCGCGCGATTGCTCTCTCTTCATCCCCCATCTCACCGTCGCTCACGGTGTGCCAGAGAATGTACCGGTCGGACGATGAATTCGCATCGAATGTGTATGCCCCGCGCATGTCGATGAAAGCCTGCCCGAACCTTGCATTGCCCGACCCAGTCAACGGACTGGGCACATGACAGGCTATGTGATCCGAGATGACCGCTTCCCGTGGTGCGGGATCATCTCCGAGCCATTTTGCAGGTCCCGACAGCTTAATGTTCTGAATCCCTTTATTAGAGAGGCTTTGCGGGATACTTATGTACCAGTCCTCCGGGATTTCCCTTCCGGAGATTTCAATAACAGGCGGATCGTGACTCAGGGAAATATCGATATCACCGTCGGATGGACGCAGGATTATCGAGACTGTGTCGCCACCAAGCTGTGATATCTGGCTGAGAAGTTTTTCTGGTATCTGGTTCATTAATTAAAACCGGGCTCTCGGATGTGCGGCATTAAACACTTTTCTCTTACGATCCTCAAGTATGTGTGTGTAGATTTCGGTTGTAGATATATCGGAATGACCGAGTAAGGCCTGGACGGTCAGAAGGTCGCATCCGTTTTCGATGAGGTGAGTAGCGCACGTATGACGGAGCAGGTGGGGATGCAGATCCACTTTCAGCCCGGCTTCACGTGCGATCGCCTTCATGTCCCGCCATGCAGTCTGACGGTCAATCGACCTGCCCGTCCTCGTCGGGAACACCCACGACGAGTATCCACCCCCGAGTATCAGGGGACGGACCTCATCGATGTACTCCCTGAGTCTGCGGCTTGTGATTTCCGGCAGGATAACTACGCGGTCCTTCCCGCCCTTCCCGCTCTCGACAAGTATGATGTTCTCCTTGAACACAATGTGCTCGAGCCTCAGACCCACCGCCTCCGAGACCCGAAGCCCGGTTGCGTACATGAGCTCAATAATCATTCCTACCCTACGCTGTGTTTTTGTTCCGGTCCGACCTGCTTCAAGCAGGACCTCCATGTCCTCGCTGCTGAGGACCTCCGGAAGCACATCCGGGATCTTCGCACCCTTCAGGCCCGCTGTCGGGGTCTCATCGATCCGTCCCCTTCTCTTCAGAAATGAGTAAAAGCCCTTGATTGTCGAGAGGCGCCTTGCCCTGGTCCTTGCTACTTCCCCCGATTCGCTGCACGCTACAATGAACGCGAGAACATCGTCCCTTTTGCATTTCAGGACGCCTTTACCTCTTCCCGCTGAAAGGAAACAGAGAAAAAGGTTGAGATCGGATTTGTAGGATTCAACGGTACGGGGACTGCTGCGACGCCTGTAAGCAAGCTCGTTCAGGTACTCGTCAACAAGACGGCCGTCGGCAATTGCCTCGTTGAGCGTGTGTCCTGTCGCCTGCTTCATAGGATCAAATACCGGAGTTGAGCGTGTTCGATATCATACCCATTCCGAATAATACAGCGATGATTATGCCTACTACCAGGCATACAAGGAAGAAAATTTCTATGCCTTTCCACAAGCCCTCGACAAATCCCCGTCCGCTCGCACCTCCCTGTGTCTGGGCAACAATGCCCCCGATCAGCGCGAATACTCCTGCCCATATGAGGGCAAACCTGCCCCACTCAGCCCAGGTCCAGTCAAACATTTGTTCTGATTCCTCCTTTCAGCAGCCTGGAATCATTTACAGCGACCTTAAAATACCATAACAGCCGCTGTAGTCAACACTTACCCGTTACGTTTAGTATCGAAGTTTTAATGCCGGTTAATGATTTCTAACACAATTTATGTGGATTTTAATGTGGAACGGCTGTGAAGGACTGCAAATCACCTGTTCTCCAATGTCACTCCCAGCATTCAACACGTCATTCCACCATGTTTATATGGTCTGGAAGCCCTGATTTCATGCGGTTCGACCTCACTTCTCCACAATCTAACAGGACTTATTATTATTATGAGTCTTTTATATACAAGAGGTAAGTAATAATAAGGACCCGGGGAATGTGGAACAGTCGGACAATCTCAATATACCATAGATAAAATGGTTCGGTATCTTTAAAATTCTCCTTCTTAGTGTAGGAAAGGGCATGTAAAAACCATCTAAATAAGTGTGGTCTACAGAAGGACTTTGAGAGTGTACCTATCCCTGCTAATAGAAAAAATTGATGCATGGACTGGCAATTTAACGCCTGTTAAGCTTTTTTCATTGCATTTTTCCTTTGTTCGGGTTATTTTCTTAGGGAGGTTACAGAGCTTTCAGGCATGGATTACACGTCATGCCAATAATTTCTTAAGTTCTTCGGATTACCAGATTACTACCGAAAAAGAATCTGTAGAACAATCGCGAGGCACCTACACGTCTCGTATGAGATAAGGAGTGCATTTTTATGCGCCACATTTCAATTTTTGTGTTATTTATCTCGTTCCTGGTTTTTACAGTCGGATGTGCGGGCGGATCGAGCCCGACAGCCCCCGGCCTGCCGGGAAGCGGTCAGGATTCCAACCTGGTTGCCGACAACCAGGGAGCGACCCCGCCGAATGACAACGAAAGACAGGGAGTGGACAGCGAGAATGAACCACCCCCGGTTGATATTCCTGAACTGACCGACAATAACGAGCATCCCATGCAGGGCCAGCCCCTCCAGGGATCGCGAGCACTGTGGGGACTTTACCAGTTTGTAATCGACACCGAAGCAGATACGCTCGAAATCGTTCCCCTTCGTGCCGCGAACATACATCTGAACGCCCTCAGGTTCCTCGAACCCGGAGGACAGTACGGAATGGTGCAGTTGATCGGTGGACTCAACTGGAATGGCGACAAGAGCCAGCTCGACATCGACATCCAGCTGACCCACCCGTTCCCGTCGCACCCGCAGTTCAGCGGATTCGACGTAAAGGGAATTCTCATCACGAGAGCGACCCAGGGCAGCCTTTCAATACCCGACCTGGTGACTCCGGGCATTGATGAGTTCCGCCTATTGAATCCCGACGGATACACACGATGGTGGAATCCTGTCGAGTTTGAGGGCAATACCATATTCTCATACACAGACGGTGCACTCGGAATGAAGGACAGCGTCTGGGATTTCTCAGGCACGTTCAACGGGTATAAAACCTTCTCCGATGAACTGGGACTGAACGACCCGGTAGAGTCGCAGGATACGGCGATGCGTGGTGTGTTCAGTGCCGGTGCGAGTAACCAGAGGCATTACACGATCGCAGTGCCCTCGTTCCCATCGAGCCTGATCTTCAACTACGCCATCGACGCCAGCTGGGAACCCCCGCTGGTCAAACCGCCAGTGATACCTGATGACTTCCCTGATGAAGCAAACCAGCCGGAGCCGTGGGCGATAACAATTGAAGAGAGCGTCAACACCCTGTATTACGATGAAAACATCCCGGAACAGGGTGGAGAGCTGCTCCTTAAGATCTCCGTGTACGACTGGCAGAGCGGAACACCGGCTCCGGGCGGCTCAATTGTGAGAGTTGTCTGCGAATGGCCGGGCCTGTTCGATGCCACTGAAGCCACGTTCGTTTCGGACATGGGAGATTACGCGACTTACGAGGTAATCGTTACACCTCTCACCGGTGCGTTAACCGACAAGGACATGATCGATTTTCTCGTGCTTGCGGAGAGCACCGATGGCGCAGGCTACGGTGGAATCTTGGATGCGAGCGTGCCTCTCATTGCAGGAGCGAGGTTCACAGAAATTGTTTACGACGAAGAGACTAACGTCGGACCGCAGATAACAAGCGGAATCGACGGTGAACCAAGCCCGGGCCTTGTAGTCGAGCAGTACACGGTGGCGGCGTACGACCCGAACGGCGACACGCTTACATACTCGTGGACGGTTAATCCTAATATCATTGATGATCCGGGTAATGGCGACGGAACTATCGATATCGACTGGTCCACCTTCGGATTAGGCGACTTCACAATAGAATGCTCCGTGTCAGACATGATCAACCCGGCTGTCGGAGCGGTTCCGCTGGAGGTCTCAGTGGGCAACACGCCTCCTCAGCTTGGTGAGATTGAGGGTCCGACGGATGTCGATGCCTCCTTCACAGATGCAACGTACACCATCCTTGCGACCGACCCGGATATCGGCCAGACCCTCTCATACACATGGAGTTTCGTGCCCAACGGTGATCCCGAGGATTTCAGCATCCCCGGCGATCTTGTAGACGGGCATCTTGAAGTAGATTTCTCTAACGTAGCTCCGGGACTTTACGACATTAACGTTGAAGTGTCGGATGGATTCGCCAACGTGCCGGCAGTGCCGATTATTGTGACTCACACCAATACTCCTCCGACCGTAGGAAATGTAGAAGGCAAAACCCCGGTTTACGACGCAGACATAAATACACATTACCAGGCCCTGTGGTCCGATCCGGACAACACCCAGACCCTTACGTTCCTCTGGAGCCTCGTCCCGAACGGAGACCCGGCCGATTACACGCTTCCCTCGAATCCGGACGGATCGATCGACCTCGACTGGTCCGGATACGGTGCCGGAGATTACGACGTGAACGTCCTTGCGGACGACGGCATCGATCAGGCTGAGGGAACCCTTTTAACAGTGACCAAAATTCAGAACCAGCCTCCTGTGGCAGGTGCTGTTACAGGTCCGACCCCCGTTTACCATACCGATACCGCGAGTGATTACAACGCATCAATGAGCGATCCTGAAGTCGATCCGCTGACAGTACTCTGGAGTGTCGTACCCCATGATGATCCACCGGATTATTCAATCGCCGGCGTCGAGGGCGATCCACTTACCGTGGACTGGTCCACATACGATGCCCTTGGCGAGTATGACATCAACGTACAGGTCGATGACACGTTCAATCCGCCTGTCGAAGGTACACTCCTTGTTGTAAGCCTCGAGAATACACCGCCGACAGTCGGCGCCGTCTCAGGACCGACACCGGTCGACGGAAACGACACCGCATCGGGCTATTCAGCAACGATAAGCGATCTGGATACTCTCCAGATACTAACGACACTATGGAGTATCGTGCCGACAGGTAATTTACCGGTCTACTCGATACCCGACGGCGGTAGCGGATCCATCGATGTTGACTGGTCCGGCTACGCTGTAGGTCTTTACGATGTTAGCGTGCAGGTTGACGACGGATTCGGTCCGGTCGAGGGTACACTGATGACTGTCGACAGGATCAACACCGTTCCCGAGATCAATTCTCTGGCCGGTCCCACCAACGTTTACTGCACGGATACTTCATCGCTCTACACTGCGGATATTTTCGACCCTGACACAACCCAGAGTCTCACGATTCTATGGAGCGTTGTCCTTCACGGCCTTCCACCGATGTACATGATACCGGACAACGGTGACGGAACCATTAACATCGACTGGTCAGCGTACCCGCTTGGCGATTACGATATTACTGTGCAGGTGGATGACGGCTTCGCGGTTGTTGAAAGCGCTCCTTACGTAGTGTCCAAGCTTAACACCCCACCAGTGGTTGGAGCTGTGGAAGGTCCGACACCGGTCAGCGAGTCCGATACGGTCGAGTACAACCTTGTTCCCGCATCGACAGACTGCGACACCGGTCAGGTCCTTACACGGACATGGTCGATTGAACCCACGGGCCAGCCCCAGGTTTACACGATCATTGATACAGACGACAACATCAGCGTTGACTGGTCGATCTACGGCATGGGATCGTGGACGATCGGCTGCCAGGTAGATGATGGCATTGATTCTACAATTGCCACTCCTCTCGACGTGATCGTTACCATTGCACCTTGCGAGGGTGGAGCGCATACGTGGCTCGGCGAGGTCTTTCCGAACAAGTACTCGGTCGTAGGTGCGATGAGCGTGCTTCCGAGAGCGGATATTTCGTTCCTCGAAGGTGGCCTCGGGCTCTATGAGGGCTTGGCAATCGCCCAGACGGGTCCCCAGACGCTCGGTATTTTCAACGCTGACACCACGGGTGGAACAGTCGTGGCAAATATCTACAACATGGGCAGCCAGGACGCGGTCATGAGCCTCGACTCTGAACCGGTCGAGGGAAGAATCCTTGCTGTAACAGTCCTTGCTCCGAATGTGGTGAAGGTCATCGATTCCAGCGTGATCCTCGGAAACCCGTTCATGCATCCGGTTGACTCCGGTGATCCCCTGATTTCGTGGGTCGCCCTTGATACTGAAGCCGATGGCGATTTCTGGGCTGTCCAGAGGGATGCAACGCTCGGCATAACCTACAGTCTTGTCCATTACACTTTCATACCGGAGGGAACTCCGGGTGATCCTGTGTACATGCTTGATGCAACCGGAACACTCGATATCACACCGCAGGTCGGAACCGACACAGATATCTTCGATATCGCAATCAACAGGACCGCTGAAATGCTGTACCTGCTTGAAGGCGGAGCAATAGACCAGGGTACAATGCAGACGTATCACATCGTTGACGGATTCCAGGCTGCGTTCATGGGTACGCTCGGAAGCGCCCTGTTCAGCCAGCCTCTGGACTTCGATGAGAGCGCATTCACAGGATTTGCTGGATACGCGGATATCGATGTCGATCACAGGGATGGCAACGATGAGCGTTGCAGGATCCTCCTTTACGGACGTCTCGAGGATCTTTCCAGTGAGTTGATCCGTATGGATTCGTCATACAATGTGCTCGATGTACAGAATTACGCGTCGGCATGGCCGGCATTCGCGATCAACCATGATCCGTTAGTATCGGTGCGAAACCTGATCATGCCGGACATTGATTCGGTCGAGTACTGGGATACTCCGGTCGACTGGTAAGTCCTGATCCCAGACAACAATCTTTTAAACTAACTGCTAATTTCTCCCCCCTGCAAAGGGGGGATTTTTTATATTCGAATTTTTATGGACGTAAAGGTGACAGGCAGCCTTTTTGCTTCAGTGGGCAGGACCTTTTGTAGCAGCATGAAGACGCAAAAAGGTGACAGTCCCCTTTACACAGTCCTCTTTGCGTTATGCGACTATGTGTCTGGTTATGAACGTAGCATGCGCGACTCGCGCATGATTACCGGTCGCACGTACGCCCCGTGCGTGCTTGCATTAAAAACGCAAACGCTATAAGATAATGTAACGAATTATCCCGGTCTGCACGCCTTTTTTCGGGCCTGCAGACTCCCTGAAGGAGTTCCACCGATGAAGAGACTAGGTACCATCCTGGCATACATGGTCGTTACTGCGACCCTAATATACGGATGTTCCAGCAGTCATGATCCAATGACCCCGGATCCTGTACTGTCGCTGAATACAGAAAATGCGGCACAGACACACCTCTGGGGATATTTCGACATCGCCATCGACATAGAATCTCAAAAAGTTGAGGTTTTACAGAAACGTCACGCGATGTTCACTGCAAACGTGACGAATTTCCTCAACTCGAATCCCTTCGCACTGCAATTCAGTATCAATGAGATAGTGCCAGGAGCGGATTACGTCGATGTCGACATCGATGTCGCCATGACGCACCCCTTCCCGGGCCTTCCACAGTATAACGGCTACGATGTAAGGGGAGTCTTCATGGGTGACGGCTCTGCATCGCTGACCTATGGTGGTAATTACCTCTATCCGGTTAACGGTCCGGATCAGTTTCTCCTGCCAGATCCCGATGACGGCTTCGGTGGCCCCGATGGGTACACCCTCTGGTACAACAGCACTCAATTCAGCTATCCCGGAATGCCGCTTCTGACCTACACTCCGGGGGCTCTGGCAACTCCCGGGTACACAGACAGAGGGTGACACAGGCTGGTACGACGCGAAGGACATCACTACCGATTCCGAGGGTTATTTCTACGTACTGGATGAGCTCTCCACAGGCGCTCCGAGGATCAAGCTGTTCGAGACCGGAGCTCCGGGTACTGCACTTACTACTCACGCAGCCGGTGACACGACATCCATCAGCGACGTACCGATGAGAATCGAGGGCACGGACTACGAAAGCACGACGTACGGCAACATGATGTTCGTTTTACACGGCGACTCAGCTCCGTGCAAGCTGAGCATCTTCTTCCCAACCGAATTCGGGTGGTAGGGATTTCGTAATGTGAAATTTATCCCCCGAATGCTTCCATCTCGGACTCATCTATATCGAAATTCGACCACACATTCTGGACATCGTCGTTGTCCTCAAGCATTTCCATCATTTTTAACACGCTCCGGGCGTCTTTACCGGTTACCTTGACCGTCCTCTCCGGCAGCATGACCAGTTCGGAATTCACGATCTTCAATTCGGCTGATTCAAGAGCTGTCTTGACCGCGTCCAGGTCCGTGTACTGAGTGTAAACGTCCCAGACATCCCCGCCATCCTCGACATTATCTGCACCTGCCTCGATTGCAGCCTCGAAAATCTGCTCCTCGGTTACGTCGTCCTTCGAGACCTGGATAAAACCCTTGCGATCAAACATGAACGCTACGCTGCCGGACCCACCCAGCTTTCCGCCGGCCTTGGTGAAAATGTGACGTACATCGGCTGCGGTACGGTTTTTGTTATCGGTCAGCGTCTCGACCAGTAACGCCACGCTTGCAGGTCCGTAGCCTTCGTAAGTGATATTTTCGAAACTTGCGGCATCCGCATCCGCACCGATTCCGCGCTTGATCGCGCGCTCGATGTTATCGACAGGCATGTTCCCCTGCTTGGCCTTGTCGATAGCGTTCTTCAGGCGGATGTTGGTCGATGGATCACCGCCGCCCTCTTTCGCGGCAACCTGGATCTCCTTGTTCAGCTTGGAGAACAACTTGCCGCGCTTCGCATCGGCTGCGCCTTTTTTACGTTTGATCGTACTCCACTTACTATGGCCTGACATACGTTCACTCCTCTATATGATCAGGGGTGATACCGATTATATATGATTCACAACCCGTTGTGAAAGCATTATCACACATGTAATGCACCAGTGTAAGTTTGCACACGTTGTTGCGTACGTCCGGTTTGCACGCTAATGTATGCCAGCTGTCGTATGCTGCTGAGACTGTAACAAAAGAGGTTCCTGGTATGCGAACTACCAAAATGCTGGCATTACTGGTTCTGGTACTGTTCATAGTCGGATTCACGTCGTCTGCCAATGCGCAGGATTCGAGCGGGGAATTTTCGATCCTGATGGACGACCTGGTAACCCGGATAATCGCTGTCGAGAACGCGTACAATCCCGGTCTGATCGGGAGCCTGGCCCGTACGAGCCGTCTGGAGGCCTATTCCGGTAACTGGCCCGACATTGAATCGATCATTCCAGAGGCATCGGGACGCACTGATTCGAACTCATTGAAGCTCTGGATGCTTGCCGAGGCGTCGAGGTCGATGGATCCTTCCGCTGATGGATTCCTGCCGGTGCTGGAAGAACTGATGGTCAGGGCCCTTGTGCTCCGCTGCGAGCTCAGGGGCATTACCGTGGGTACGGTAATGGCTTATATTCGGGCCCGGATGGCGTCGTTCGTAGCGGATCGGGGTAATTTCGCCCACCCGAGCTTTGATTCAGAGACCCTTACTGCAGGCGACAACGTGGTCATTTATTTCGCTGGTTTCGGGCTCGTTGTGCTCGTTCACATGGAAGGGGGAGTGGACAGTGCAATCGAGATTTACCGGGAATCCACAGAGCTCAGGGGTTATCTCGGTAACCAGCTGGTGTTCAGGGGTGTCGATCTTGACATGGCTGGACTTCCGATGCTTGAGGCTGTCCTTAACGATCCCGACGCGGGTCCTATGATCGCGGAATTTTACTACGGTATGGTTGCCGGCAAGCTGGTCGGTCCGGGCAGCCAGTTCGGGAGCGAACTCGTCTTGTCAACGGAATTTAAAAATGCACTTGCTGACATGGTTCTCGGGCACATACGCATTCCCGAGCGCCTTGAATCAAGGCTGGAAGTTGAATACTACGGCGTGGACTTCACGAACACTGTTATGGGTCCCGAGAGCCTTCTTGGCCTGCTCGGTCCCATTGCAGTGCCGGGGATCGTGAGCCTCCTGTCGTCGAATGTCCTGATGGAGCAGGTGTCGGGCCTTGAAGCCATGCGGTGGTTCGATCAGCAGGCATATCCCGATGACATTGCCACCCTCTTCGGTCACTCTGAACCGATAATGGGCACTGTCGATTTCACCCTTGCGGTTCTTGCCATGGAAGCCTTCGAGGCCGATGCGCGTTACTACGGTGAGCCGTACGTTGATGCCCGGCGTGGGAGACTCCAGTTGAACCTCCCGATCTGGTGCGATCTGCTCAGGCGGGCATACGAACACGAGGGAGTAGAGTACCTGAGCAGCACGGCGTGGCTGGATATCTACGCGGAAGGCTCGATGGTCGATCAGCTTGAGTGCGCGATTCCAATGGTTGTGGAGGTCGTGAATTCCGACTGGGCAGGACAGCAGTCAGGTGAGGAAGTGTACCTGCCCGAAGGTGAAATCGAGCTCGTTACGTATTTTATCCCGGCAAATACCATATTCTTTGACGATTCTCAGGTCGCTGTACTTGGATTCCTCGAGGCGGAGTTGAATTCAGGTGACGTGAACCCGTTCCGTGTCTGGTCGTACGTGAATTATCTGGATGCAGCTGTCAGTTCCGGCATAATTCTATCCGATGAATGGCTGAACGCACTCGTGCGTCTTGACACGTGGGCTGAAAACGCTCCATTGCTGATCAACGGCGATGAATTTAACGCTCTCCTCGATGAATTGATCTGGTAATCACCATTATCAATGCCGCCCACAAGCTTACCAGTCAGCCTTGAATCACGTACTTAAGGTCCTGCTTGTGGGTGTATCAGCTAATGTTCCATATATAATTTCAACAATTTTTATGCTAAAAACCAATCCCGGCGAATGCATCGCCGGGCTACAGCGCACCATTACAGTGCACCATTACAGTGCACCAACCGTAAGGTTGGTGGCCAGACAGAACGGTGGCCCGGGAATTCATTTCCCGGGGTATTACTCGGGGCAGAAATCCGGACCCCAGTCGCCGGTCTCAAGGTATTTCAGCATAGCTTCCGACGCAACCTTTGCCTGGCCCATTGCTAGAATTACCGTCGCGCCGCCGGTGATTGAGTCTCCCCCGGCGAAAACACCCTTCTTTGTTGTCCGACCGGTCTCCTTTTCGGCCATGAGAACACCCCACCTGTCGACCGTGATGTCGGGGGTGGTCGATGCGATGAGCGGGTTGACCCCGAAACCGAGCGCTGAGATCACCGTCGTGCACTCAATTTCAAACTCGGTTCCCTCGATGGCGACCGGTCGACGTCGACCGGATTTATCGGGTTCACCAAGCTCCATTCGAATGCACTTGAGACCCTTGACCCAGCCTTCATCGTCCTCGAGAATTTCAAGCGGTTGTGTGAGCCACCTGAAATGCACGCCCTCTTCCTCGGCATGCTGGATTTCCTCTGAACGCGCAGGAGCCTCCGCGCGTGTCCGCCTGTAAACGATATTCGATTCCTTGCCGAATCGACGGCATGTACGCGCACCGTCCATCGCCGTATTTCCGCAACCGATGACCGCGCAGGTATCACCGACCGTGACTGGTGTCGTGTACTCGGGAAACAGGTCGGCACGCATGAGGTTGACACGCGTAAGGAACTCGTTCGCCGTGTAAACACCCTTTGCATTCTCACCGGGTATTCCAAGCATCCACGGGAGTCCCGCTCCGGTTCCCAGGAAGATCGCATCGTAACCCATGTCATCCAGGAGTTCATCGATCGTGTACGCCTGTCCGATTAAAGCGTTAGTAACGAATGTGACGCCCATCTGTCGAAGCTTGTCTACCTCGGCGTCGACGATCTCATTTGGAAGCCTGTTTTCGGGAATTCCGTAGATGAGAACCCCGCCGATTTTATGTAGAGCTTCAAAAACAGTCACTTCATGACCGGCCTGTATCATTTCACCGGCTGTTGTGAGTCCGGCGGGACCGCTGCCGATGATCGCGACCTTCTTGCCGGTCGGAGGTTTGACCTTCGGTACTGCCATTTCACCGTGCATGCGCGCGTAGTCGCTGGCAAATCGCTCAAGACGTCCGATCGCGACAGGCTCACCACGTTTGGCCAGCACACATACGATCTCACACTGCTCGTCCTGAGGACACACTCGACCGCAGACACCACCGAACGTGTTTGTCTTTAGAATTTCCCTGTCAGCTTCCTGGAATTGACCGTCGCGAATCATCTTGATGAAAGCGGGGATATCGATGTTAACCGGACAGCCGGGGATACAGGTGGGTTTCTTGCACTGGATGCACCTGTGTGCCTCGACAATGGCCTGCTCGGATGAATATCCAAGCGCGACCTCGTCGAAATTGTTGATTCGGATCATCGGATCCTGTTCCGGGATATCCTGGCGCGGGATCTTCATGCGCCAGCTGTTCTTCAGGTCGTCATTCAGCTCTTCCAGAGTCAGTCCGACAGGCAATGTCGCCTTGAATGTTTTGTCCAGTTCCTCTACTGACGGTGTTTTAAGCGTGGCACAGGGAAGATCACCCTCGGTAAGTTTGCCCTCTTTGTAAAGCTCGAATATTTCCGCCTCCTGTGGCTTGTAGAATTTTGTTCTCTCTACCAGAACTTCCCAGTTGACCTTGTGAGCATCGAAATCAGGGCCGTGGAAGCACGCGAATTTGATCTCGCCATCGACCTCAACACGGCACACGCCGCACATGCCTGTAGCGTCAAGCATGATGGAGTTGAGCGATGCGTAACTCGGGATTTCCAGGGGTTCGGTCATGTTTGCGACCGCACGCATCATGGGAATTGGTCCCACCGAGAACGTCCAGCCTACCTTTTCTCCGCGATCCAGCAGCTCCTGGAGTCCATTGGTTACGAATCCATGGATTCCCTCTGAGCCGTCGTCAGTGCAGATGATCACTTCATCCGCGACTTCCCTCGCATCATCGATGCAAAGCAGGAGGTCCTTGGTACGGGAACCGATGATCGCGACAGACCTGTTTCCGATCTTGCGATTGGCTTCGCAGACCGAAAGGATCGCGCCGGAGCCGTATCCGCCTCCGAGACATACTGCCGTACCGCAATTGGGTATGAGGTGTGTAGGTGTGCCGAGAGGACCGAGAATGCTGTGGACCCTTTGTCCGGGTTCCAGCGATATGATCTCTGTTGATGATTTGCCTACTGCCTGGATGATAAGGTCGATGGTTCCGGCTTCACTGTCGCCGCCTTTGAGGGAGATCGGAATTCGCTCCCCGCGCGAATGCGCCAGAATTATTACAAACTGACCGGGCTTTCTCGCCCGGGCGACCATTGGTGCCCGGAACTTAAGGCTGAATGTGTCCGGAGCAAGTAATTTCTTTTCCAGAAGCACGAAATCGTTGACTACCTTTCCGTCCTGGCTGTATGGAAGGCAGATGTCGTTGGATTTTGAATCGGATAGAACCACGTGATATCCCCTTTAAAATCAATGTGCGTTTCCCGTCACTTTAATTTTTATTCCCTGATGAATTTGCATGTGTCCTCAGCGCCCGGCTTTCTACCGGTGATATGTTCGTACGCTTCTTCGGCTTCCTTGCGGACGATGAAAGCACGGTCCCAGGAATGCATGTCGTCGATTCCGAGCATTCCCGAAATCACATCGAGAGCCTTCTGCTTCTGATCGTCGTTCAGGTATTCCTTGTGAGCCAGTTTTCCTATGGAGAAAATTGCCTTGGCCCGCGTTCCTGCATGAGCGTCGCCGGCTTTCGCCATCAGTTTATTGAAGGCTTCGGCTGCGGTTTCAGCGGTAAAGCAAACCCCGCCGATGCACTCGACCATACGACCGATCGCCTGCACTGCCATGCTTCTCAGTTCCTGGTTCTCGTGATCGAGAGCACTCACCACTTCCGGGAAAATCTCGATCAGCCTGGGGTCGTCAATCTTGGATATTGCGAATAGAGCCAGTGCCCTGATATATGGATCAGGATCGGTCCGGAATTTTTGGGTCAGTATCGCGATTGCCGGCTGTCCGATCTTTCCAAGTGCGTGGGCGATACGAAGGTTCGCCTCGAGGTCTGCATCGGTCAGTCCTTCGATCAGGACCTCGACAGAGTCTGCACCGATCGCCGAGATAGCCTCGATCGCACAGTCGATGACCCCCTCGAGTTCCGGTTCGGTGTCAAGATCGATATAGAGCAGACTGACAAGGCCGTCGGTGATCGACGCGAGTTCCTTCGGGTCCATCGCCTTGATATTTGCCGACACCTTCTCGCAGGCATCGAGGATTTCAGTCTTGTCTGTACTTTTCAATCCATTATAAATGGATTCCAGAAGTTCATTATCAAGCATCTTTGTACCTCGCTGGCTTCCGTATCGCAGGAACGATGCAAGATAACGCAGTGGAGCGAAAAAATCAATCATTAATTTTATAGAATACTGGTTGAGAACTGTAAAATTCTCATATCAGCCCTCGCTAATTTAAAAAACCACCATTGCTGGTGGATTTAATTGAGTTAATTTTACTTCACGGATGGATGTGAAATGCGTTTATGTGAACATTTATTTAATCTTCACTTTTATATCTGAAAGGGTGCTTTTAACGAAGTCCTCAAATCCCTCACTTACAAGGTCAGATACGGTTTCCTGCTCTACACCGAGGATCTCACGAACCTCGTCGGGAATGGAATCATCGGAGCGCTCACAATCGAGACCGATTCCCATATGTCTTGCGACCTGTCCCGCAAGGTACACCATTGCCGGTTCCGGCATATTATCCGACCTGACCGGCAGGTGGCAGCTCTTTACAACCCATGAAAGCGTTACCGGAAGGTGCCAGCGATTAAGGAGCAGTACTCCCGCAAGTGCGTGGCTTAAGCCGAGCTCCTTAACTTCCTCATGCAGGAGTGACGTGTTTCGCTCGTGCGAAAGCGTGATTGCTCTTCGGAACCCGACAGGCCGCCATCGCTGCAGCACCAGCTTACCCACATCGTGCAGCATCGCTGCCGTGCCGGTGAAGCTGAGACGTACGTTATTTTTAATTCTTGTGACAAGCCACGTGGAAATTCGGGCAGCCGCCAGGGAGTGCTTCCAGAGTTCCTCAATATCCAGCACACCTTCGTCATTGTGGTCCTGCTCAAAAATGCTGCTGGTAATGATGATCTGATGGATCTCGTTGAATCCGAGCATCGCGACTGCATGCTGGATGTCATCGACCTGCGTGTTAAGCCCGTAGAACGGTGAGTTCACGAGTTTCAGAATCCTTGCTGCAAGGGATACGTTTTGCCCGACTGACTGTGCGACATCTGATGCCGACGAGTCCGGGTTGTTGAGAACATCAAGAAGCTCCGCTGCTTCCGCGGGTAAACGAGCCAGATTCTGCAGTGTGTATTCGAGGTCAGCCCAGCCGCGATCGGTTAAATAGTCGGTGTTGTGATAGATTCCCTTCTCATTTGGCAGGAATAAAGATTTCAGGCCATCGTCCTGATCCTCACTGGCTTCGATCTTCTCGACCGGCTTCTCCCCGGGTCCGGCTTCCAGTTTTTCGTTACCGGTGTATACGATTGAAGATTCCAGCGGCGATCTCTCGATGGATTTAGGGGCCTTGGGACCGAGTGCGATTTCCCTGGCCTGCTCTTCGCTGATTTTAGCAGGGGATTCCTTTTTCGGCCTGGGAGTTTCAGTATTAGTGCCAGACCGGTAATAGACGAGAGCTGCCACGCCTGCGATGAAAGTTATAATGCCAAAGAGAATAAATTGAAGCACTAATCTCAGTCCTTTAAATCCGCCAGTTCCCGACCATCATCATTTCCTTATAAATAATATCCTCTAAAAATATGAAAAAATTAACAAAAACAGTATTACATAAATTCTGTAATAAAAATAGTCCGGATAATGCATTGAATGTCATCTACT
>JAUWTM010000248.1 GCA_030614715.1 Planctomycetota bacterium | reverse complement strand
TAGATTTTGAAGAGCAGGAAACCGGACTTAACTAGTGGTCCATTTTTTCGGGGCAAAACCATTCAACCCATAGCGGACATTCATCGGGACAAGTCGGTAATCCCTGTCGTCACTTTAAATACTCTTAAAGTCTGACTGCATTAAATAACGGTCAATTTCGGTAGCAAGCTGTTTCGAGTCCCGGTTGATCTCGAACAGCTGGCCACGTACAGTTTCGCCGAAGCCAATGAAGTACAGACCTGACACTGATGTAGGGGCTCCAGAACGTAATCCAGGGTGGCCTGCCTCATCGATGACTCCTGACAACTTCAGAATCTTTGCAAGCCCCGTCTGGAAACCAGTGGCGGCGATGACCACATCGATTGCTTCACTTGTCCCATCCGTATAAATGACCTCAGTTGTATCGAAATGGGCAATATCCGGGCGAATCAAGATCCGGCCCTGTTTCAACTGCTTCACAAACCCTGTGTCGATAACAGCGGGTCTCCTGGCAGTGAATGGCCCCCATGCTGCCTTGCCAAGACCGTAGACAGTCAGGTCTCCAATAGATATCCGCCGCAGAAGAGTACCTATTCGATCGATCACTCGTGGCATTCCAATCTTTGTCAAGGCAATGCCAAAGAGTTGTACGGGAAGAATTTTAAACATTTCCCGGGTGACGATAGGGGGCGTCGTCCGTACCGAGAGTGAGATGGAGGCTGCCCCGTGTGTAGATAGGTCAGCAGCAATTTCAGCGCCACTATTCCCTAAACCGACTACAAGGACCTTTTTCCCCCTGTAAACATTTCCAGTTGTATATTGAGATGAATGAAGTACAACACCTGTGTATTTTTCCATACCCTTCCACGTTGGCAGCCTGGGCTCGGAATACTGACCGGTGGCAATTATGATGGCATTCGCTCTTCGTTTACCACGGATTGTTACAACTTCCCAATTCATGCCTTCGGTACTGTTCGGAGTCTTCTGAACTGCATAGACATGCTCGGAGAGTGATACGTCCAGTTCGAGTTCTTCCGCGTACTCTCTCAGGTAGGCAGCATACTCGTCCTTCGACAGGTATCGCGGTCTATCATCGGGGATCGGGTAGTGCGCAAGGCCGGAATATTGCCGTATGGTATGAAGCTTAAGGCATTTGTAGCGCCGGGCCCATGAACCACCGATGCTGTCATCCTGTTCGAGAACAGTTGCTTGAATTCCATACCTGGCAAGTGCGGCCGCAACGGAAAGCCCGGCTGCACCTCCGCCGATGATGATAACGGGACTATCGGTATCACCCGAAGACATAGAAATTTCCCAAGGCATACAGATACGACGCGAGCACGATATGGAAAACGATAGGGATCGTTCCCCCGAACCAACGCTGGCCCGGTTGGCGGTACATCCTTATCGTATAGCGGATCACCATCGCCATGACATATACGTAGCTGAATGTTATGAGGAAGTTCCCGGTAGCTGCATTTCTGGTGGTTGAAATTCCAATGTTTAAGGTGAACGATACGTCAATCCATACCATGACGGCGATGAAGATGAGCTGAATCGGCAGTAAGATGGGATAAGGTATAAAATTCCATTGATCCATGGGTGGCAGCCACTGCTGTGGTCGTAGCGCAACAATTATTTGACCGACTACCCGCAGCACAAACAGGCCTGTGAAGAACCATAAAATTGAAGCGAACTCATTGGTTTTCGCAGGATCAATCAAGCCAAGCAAAAGAATGCCTATAGCTGTCGCGGTGACCGCGAGCACTGAGATGAGTATGACTCTTGTGATAAGCGGTGTCCTATCGGTGTTGTTGTTCACCATATACTCTAGATCGTCATGCTTCAGAAAACAGGTCCCGGTAGTGGCGGTACCAGTCGCTTTGGAAGCGTTCTTCGGGATCGTATTTCCGCTTCAGTTGCAGGAACTGGCGCAGTTGGGGATAGCATGTTTGTACCTGTTCACGAGTGGCCCAGCGGTGATACGTGAGATAGTACTTCCCACCGCATTCGATAGCGATATCGATGAGGCGTCGGAATGCGTCTGAGGTGTGTTCGACCCCTTCTGGCGTGTGTACCGTGTGAAGGTTAAAAATCACGCAGGCCCAGGGCTCGCTGGCCCAAGCCAGGAACGATTCATCGTCACGCTCAATAAGCCTGATCGTGCCGTAAATGACGTCGACTTTATGCTTACGAAAATCCTCAGCGACAGCGGCCATGAAGTCAGTAAGGCGATTCCGCGGGACGTACAGTTCCGAGATCATTTCGGTGGCCCTGTGTTCTGCCCCGAGGGCTTCGTCGAGCCGCTGATGGTAACCGTCCAGATAGTCTGCCAGTTGGTGCCGGTCCGAATAATAGACCTGTCCTGACGTCGCCAGGTAGTACTCACTGTAGAGCTTAAAGGCGAGCTTTTTGTCAGTATGCGCGAGCGTGATCAGATGCATCCAGTCGTCCATGGAAAGCTCCTGCTGATCAGTAGAAGGTGATTGATTTCGCTCTATTGGTCGGTAGCAGGAGAAGACACCCGTGCGTAGGAACCCATCGGAGGTATCATCGATCGCAAACTGGAAATCTCCGTACAGGAAGCCATCGCTGATACGCTCGTCGAAATGTTGCACAAGATCATCGACTTTCCCCAGTTCAACGACACGTTCAAGCATACGGCGCGGTGCAAGTCGGAGCTTCGCAGAATAGATACAGCCGAACAGACCGTAGCCTCCCACAACGAGGAAAAAGAGTTCAGAGTTACTATCACGGCTACACTCGACTATCTCGCCGTTGTCATTTACGAGTACAAGTGATTCGATATCGGCTATGAAAGGCTTCATCGTAAGCCCGCGCCCGTGAGCATTCGCGGAGATCGTACCTCCGATCGAAATCCGATCGGCACCGGTCTGTTTCTGGGCGATCGCCCACTGGCTTGAAAAATTAGTCTGAACTGTTTCCAGGTACTCGATTAGTGCAGGCCATTGAATACCAGCCTCGACTTCGACTAATCCTCGCTCCGTATCTATATCCAGGACGCGATTCAGTTTTCTTGTGTCGAGTACTATGCCGCCATCGCAAAACTGCTGTCCCCCCATCGCGTATCGACCACCCGCAACCGAGACCGGGGCACCGATCGCGCGTGCCCTTGCGATCCCTGTGCGTATCGCTTTAATAGAGTCTACAGAGATAACCTCAACAACCTCCGATTC
>JAUWTM010000124.1 GCA_030614715.1 Planctomycetota bacterium | reverse complement strand
GCTGCCGGCGAAGGCGATAAGGCGGAACCATATTCTGTTCAGGCGACAGACGTTCAGTTTATCGATGCACAGACAGTCACGGCGGACTTCGACTTCACAAGTGCACCCTACGGCGATTACGGCCTTGGGTGCACAAATGGATGCGGCACGATCACCGAACCCGAATCGAACATGGACGGTAATCCCATACTAAAGATGAACGTGGGTAATCCATCGAGTCTGTACCTCTCAACTAACCGTAACGGTCCCGGTCCTGAAACCCTGGATACCCTTTACATGTCCTGGGATCCCATCCAGGATGCTACGCACTACCGGGTCTATGCAAAATTTTACGATGTAAATGGAACACAGGTGAGTACCACGACCACACTTGCGATTACTACAAATACCGAATATACGATAATCCTTCCATCGCTCCCGATTGGAACCAGCGGTATTATCGAGTTATGGACGACAGCGCTGCCGGGACTCCTTTATTATGAACAGGATTACGAGTCGGAGCCCAGCAGTCACGGTTTTATATACCTGCAGGACTTCGAAAGCGGCATGGGCGGCTGGCAGACACGTCGCGAGGACTTAGCAGGTGACTGGGGATTCTACAGATCGACAGTTGATTGCGTGTTCAGCGGATCCTGGGGGATTAAATCTCTCAGTTATCCCATGGATGCGATGTGGGCATTACTCGCAAGTCCGCCGATCGATCCTCCCGAGGAAGCTGACACGGTTTACGTGGAGTTCGTGCACAAGTATCACGATCTGAACGAGGACAACGGTTACCAGATCGGGTGGATTGACTGGCTGCCGTACGATGGCGAGACAAATGTCTGGGGATATCATCCGATCCCGGTTGCAGAGTATGGTCATGAGTACGACGACGCTGATTCACCTGCAATTCAGGCAGAATACGGCTGTACTTCCTACAATGACGATAACTTCCAGAGTGACGACATGAACTGGCAGGGCTGGTACCTGAGCGGCTTCAACCTCTCGGACTGCCTGCTGAGCGGCATGAACAGCCGTGCAGTGGTCGCAGCCGCGGTCACGGGATACGATCATCCCGAGATCGCAATCGATGACATTGTCATACTGGTTTACTAACAGTCCAGGACGTCAGATAAAGACAAAAATCCATGCAGCCGCTTCGGCGGCTGCATTTTTATTCAGTTTTCAGAATTACGATTCAAAGACCGGGCCAGTTAATACAGATAGTGGATTTTGTGAAATATCCCTCATTATTCGATCGGATTAACTTCGTTTCACAATAGGGCCAGTCGGAACACCGAAATTATTATACATATGATTTTAAAGACTCAATTGTGGGGAACACACGAATGACACGCGCTCACATTGGTCTGGCTGCCATCATACTTTTCGAAATATTAATCCTGTTCATCGGGTGCCAGGGAGACAGTCACAACCCACTGGCCCCGGGAATAACGCCGGACCAGCCAACAACGGAAATCCAGTCATCGGGAGCTGCCAAGGCCTATTCGCCACCGCTTCTCTGGGGGTTATATACGGTCGCATATGACTCGGCGACACACGAGATCACTGCCGCTCCTCAAAGGGGGCCATCGTTCGCGTTGAACGTGGTGAAATTCCTCCAGCCTCCCGCCGGTTCACTGTCGGGAATGACGATAGGTGTCCTTGACGATTCATCATTCGTAACGGACGGACGTGTAGATGTCCGAATAATACTCCATCACCCATTCCCGGGGCAGCCTGGTTACACGGGATTCGATGTCTGCGGAATTTTCATGACTGAAAGGTCGCAGCAGTCGGATTACGACTGGGCTCTCTGGTACGCCGATCCGACGCTCGATCCGAGCCTTCTGAATCCGGACGGTTATACAAGGTGGATGAATCCAGAGGAATTCCTGGGCGGAGATATCTGGGGCTACGAACCGGGTTTCTGGGGCACAAGCGAGTCGAGCGAGAACTCAGGGTTCGTCGCAGGAGCGACACTAAACCCGTATAAATATTTCGCATCGGGCCTCGGGCCGACAGACCAGATTTATGACTGGCTCAGCGATCCATCATCGATTGCAGGCAGGGGCATTTTCCCGTCAGGCGCGTCCTGTTCAAGGGATTACGAACTGCAGTTCCCGATAGTCGGCGACTCCCATGTTTTCATCTTCAATTACGCCGTACTGGCCAACTGGGCAGAGCCGACGGTACATCCGCCGGTAAATCCAGTGACTGATTTCCCACCTGAGGCAAACGCAAACTGGCCCATCCATGTTTCCGCAACAGACACATCAAATGCTTACTATACCGAAGACGAATCGGGCGGTACCATCGGCTTTGACATTGAAATATTCGACTGGAACGGGATTAACAATCCTGCAGGAATCCCCGGTGAGATAGGCAGGATCGCCATATGGTCCGATGAGCAGTTGATCGCAGGCCAGTATGGCGACACGATGTCAACCGAGGTGGAATGGAATTCAGGATTCCTTGCATCGACTTCAGTAGCAACAGTTGAATTCCCTGCCGATCCCACAGCGCCGGGTCAGTTCCCCGTGTGGATAGAAATACAAAGCGCACCGCCGTCGAGTTACAACCAGGGCTTTGGTGTTCCAGTGCCAACCGATCCCATTTCAACCTATTTATCAGTCATGGTTGACGTCAAGACCTGCCCCAAGGCGGGCGCAGGTGAGATCGAGGGCGGCTACGCAGGATCGGGGGATTATCTCGATGATGTGATCATTTCCGGTGAGAATTTCGTAGCCGGGCCTGAACTGGGCTTCTGGCTTGAGCTTGGGGAGGCCGGTGGTGAAGCCGGAGATACCGAGCCGTACCAGATCCAGGCAACAGACATTCAATACCTTAATGATAACAGTGTATCGGTCGATTTTAACCTGCAGGACGCACCATTCGGCGATTACGGACTTGGGTGCATTAACGGCTGCGGAGTCGTGACCGAAGCCAAGGAGCAGCCAATACTAAAGCCGCTCAAGATGTTCAAGATAAACATTACGAAACCGATAAACATCGAATTAACTACAAACAGGAAAGGTCCGGAAGCTGAGCCACTTCAATACATAACCATTTCCTGGAGCACGGTTCCAGACGCGCAGTATTACCGTGTGTATGCAAAGTTCTATGACGTAAACGGTAACCCAATCGGTGGGAGCAGCATTATCGGTACCGCCGCATACCCGCAGCACACGCTGAACCTCGACTACCTGCCTAACGGCGCCAGCGGTATCGTCGAATTCTGGATAACAGCACTTCCGGGACTCGACGAGAACAACCTGCCGTATGAATCCGACGAAAGCACCCACGCTTTCACGTTCATGCAGAACTTCGAGACCGGATTGGGCCACTGGCAGACAGCTGCCGATGACACAGCCATGTGGAGATTCATCAGATCAACAGTGGATTGCGTGTATGACGGGTCGTGGGGACTCAAATCATTCGGAAGTCCAACAGGTCCGCGGTGGATGATTCTCACGGCACCACCAATTAATGATCTCGCAGGCGCTGATACAGTGGAATTCGAGTTCGTTCACAGACATTATAATGTTGGAGAGATGAACGGTTACCAGGCAGGATGGCTTTACAGCGTACCGGAAGATGGATCACCAGAGGTCACAAACTGGTACCCACTCCCGTCGGTGAGCTATGGTGAGCCTTACAACGATACCGATGCATATGCACTGCAGGAAGAGCTTGGATGTAACCAGTACAACGATAACAACTGGCAAAGCATCGAAGGCGAATGGACGCCATGGTACCTGAGTGGATTCGATGCAAGCGAGATCCTCGGTGATGCTCTTGCCAATAATGTTGGTATAGGTCTTGCATACGTCAGTGGAAGCAAGCCTGGTATCTGTATAGATGACGTTGCAGTCCTGATTTACTAGATTAAACCCAAATTAATATAATTAAAACGGCTGTTTCGGCAGCCGTTTTTTTATGCCGTAATAAAAATCCAGATGAATGCGAATAAATCAGCTTCATATAAAGCCAGTTTGTGACTCTTATATAACGTATTACCGGAAACCTATGACAATAAATAGAAGGGATATTCATGCTTTCCGATCATTGGAGCATCTCATGAAGAGAATACATCTCCTCATTACCGGTTTAATTCTCCTTGAAATCCTGCTCTTGTTCATGGGCTGTCAGGGTCATAACCTGAATCCGCTGGTCCCCACACCGGACCCGGATGAAATGATGACAGATGACATAGTTCCGTTTCCGTTCGAACGGACCACTGCATCGATGCCCAACCTGTGGGGTTACTACGAGGTGATATACGATTCCGTCGGTCACAGCATAGAGGCTGTTCCGTTAAGGGGACCGGCCTTCGCCCTGAACGTTGTCACGTTTCTTCAACCCCCGGCAGGATCCCAGTACAACATGAATGTTGATGTTCTGGATGACGCACATTTTCCGGACGAGGGATTAATCGACATACGAGTGCTCCTTCATCATCCCTTCCCCGGCCAGAATATATACACGGGATTCGATGTCTGCGGAATTTTCATAACCGAAGGCACGATCCAGTCACCGGTAAATAGTTCGCTTACATACGCAGATCCATCAATCGATCCGTCCGTTCTTAATCCCGATGGCCACACCCGATGGATGAACCCGACGGAGTTCATCTCAGGGGATATCTTCGGATTCGTGCCGGGATTCTGGGGAATGAGCGAATCAAGTGAAAACAGCGGGTTCGTGGCCGGCGCGACACTCAACCCATACAAGTACTTCGCCCAGGGACTGAGTCCGGGCGAAGACGTCTGGGAGTGGCTCGAGGACGACAACAATGTATACAATCGAGGCATGTTCCCCGCAGGAGCGACATGCTCAAGGGATTACGAACTCAGGTTCCCGATCATTGGGAACGAGATCAATTTCATGTTCGATTACGCGGTTCTTGCCCACTGGGAACCGCCATTAAACGAGCCGATAATCGATCCAGTGATCGACTTCCCACCCGATGCAAACGCCAGGTATCCCCTTCACATCAGGGTAACTGATAATTCAGAGGTCTGGTACACGGGCAGCGACGCAGGGGGGAACCTGCGGTTTGAGGTTGAGGTGTTCGACCGTGACGCACTGACAAGCCCGGGTGGTGTTCCCGAGCAGGTCACCGGATTCAAAATCTGGAGCGACGATCCGCTGATTCCGGGTGGATCGATCGAGACAATGTCCACAGAGGTCGAATGGAACTCCGGATTCATTGCATCGACCTCGGTAGCGAATATAGAAATCCTGAATGCTGTACCTGAAGCCAGCGGTACCAGCAACCTGTGGATCGCCGTGGGAAGCACCGACCCGAACAGTTACGACCAGGGACTCGGAGCATCGGTACCGTACGATCCAATCGAAACCTGTTTCATGGTTCCGGTGCAGATCGCCAGTTGTCCGAAGGCGTTCATGTCAGATGTCGGTAATAACCAGGCGGGATCGGGCACGTGGCTGAACGATGTCCCGATCACAGGTGAGCATTTTGTAGATGGCATTGACCTCGGCGTCTGGCTTGAGTTCCAGGGCGCAGGTGGTTCGGCACTTGGCGACCCGGAATTCACGGTCATCGGAACAGATGTAAAATATATCGATGCGGACACAGTGACAGCAGACTTCAACTTCAATGGTGCTCCCTACGGGGATTACGGAGTTGGATGTACGAACGGTTGCGGAGAGGTAACGGAACCCGGGGAAAACGACCTTCAGGAAGGCGATTTCGATTACGACGTACTCCCGCAGGTACCGGACGACGTCACCCTGCGCACGGGCCGTGAGCTTTCATCGGATCCGGCGACCATTACCGAGCTGCGCATAGACTGGACACAGGTTACGGATGCAATAAGTTACTTTGTGTATTTCGAATGTTTCGATGTCGCGGGTGATGTAGTAAGCTCGATCCCTCCCATTGAAACGACCGAACATTTCTACGTGCTGCCAATAGGCTCAGTCCCGATGTCAGGCGGCGGAACCATCAAGACATGGATCACGGCGACGGTTCCATATGATTCTGAAATCTACGAATCGATGCCGAGCCAGGAAGCCATGATGATCTTCCAGGGCTTCGAAACAGCGATGGGTGAGTGGAGTTTACTGGCAGAGGACCCATCAACGCTGCGGTTCGCAAGATCTACCGTTCAGGCAAATTTCGACGGCTCTTGGGGCGTGAAGATACTGGGTAACGTGCCATGGACACCACCACGGTGGATACTCATGGCATCACCACCGATACCTGAGATCGATGGCACAGATACCGTAATGATCGAGTTCGTGCACAGGTACCTCGGCATCCTGCCGTCAAACGGGTACCAGGTCGGCTGGATCGACATCCTGCCTGTTGTGAACGACACTAACGTGCCCGAATATCAACCGGTAATCGAGGCCGCGTACGGCCACCAGTACAACAGCATGGATTGCCCGTCTCTAAGGACCGAGTTCCTGATTTCCGTCTCAGAGGACAACAACTTCCAGTCAAATTCAGCGTATTTCGATCAGTGGTGGCTGTCTGGATTCGAGGCGTCCGGCGTTGTTGGCGATGAGATCGAAAATCGACTTGTGGTTGGTTTCGCAGGTAATTATTTCGACCTTGTGGACGTACACATAGACGACGTAGCGATACTTATTTACTGATCCTTCACATACTGAAGATATGCGAGATCGAAGGATCACCCGGGGGTCGTGAAAACGACCCCCATTTTAATTTTTAGAGCATCCCGGACCGTGTTTCTTGCCACTCAGGCTAAGCTGTGCAATTATTACAGCCTGTCCTATGATTGAAAAGGTGACAGAGGAACTGATCCGGGATATATCCGACGGGTTGAGCTGGCCCGACAGCCCCGATTTCGACAGGGCAATCGATATTCTGCGCGAACTGCCGGACTCCCAATACCGCGAGATATTCGAAAGCCTGCTGAATGACCCTCCAGCGGGGCTTGCGCTCGGTGTGGCGCAGGCTGTGGGCATCCTGGAGTGCCGTGATGCCCTTGATCTAAAGCTTGCGCTTGCTGAGGAGCCCGGAAAGTGGTTCAGTCACGAGGAACGGGCCGCCGTACGCCTTGCGGCTGTCAGGTCGCTTGGAGTGCTGCGCGAACCATCGGCTGTTGGTATCCTATTCGACCTGATCGCACCCGGTGGGGACACTGAGCTTCCGATGGAGGTGGTCCAGTCAATCGCCCGGATAGGATCCGCCGACAGTATTACTCCACTTATCGAAAAGATGAACGACAATCCGCCAATAGCACTGTCAGCGGCGGGAGCGATAGCAGAGATCGGCGGTGAGGAAGCGTTCACGGGTCTTGTTGATGGCCTTAAGCACGAGGATGAGTACATCCGATCGGCATCGATCTGGGCACTGGGAAAGATGGGCGACGAACGTGCTATCGACTCGCTCCTGACGATAATGCGGGAATGCGATGCTTTCCTGAGGGCTGACATCGCGTGGTCGTTGGGCCAGATCGGGGGAATACGCGCACGTCAGCTTCTTGAAGCGTTGTGCCAGAACGATGCGGACCTGGGCGTGAGACGTGAGGCGGCAAAAGCAATCCTCCAGGGGGCTGTGCTCGGTCAAGGCAGTGAACAACCCGAATAGTCCAAAAATCCACATACCAAAGAAACTGGTAGTGTCTCAGTTTGAAGAATTTCCTCGATTTTAATTTCAGTTATATGATATCCTTTGGATGCGATAAGTATATCCAGAATTGATAATCCCATCAGTTATTAACTAGCTCATAATCGAGCAGGTGCCGTTCTTCACTGTAGGAAACTTGTCGCAAAGAATCCTCTGGGCGGTACTTGATTCTGCCCCGAAAAAGGAGTTAGCCATGCGATATTTCCTCTTGCTTTTCTCAATCGGGATTTTTCTAACAGGATGTGGGGGTGGAAGTAATGTAATCACAGGCGATTTCAATGATATATTAGGTGAATACAGGGCTTATCTTGTCGGATCCGGACGGATAATCAATTACGATACGGGCTATGAGAGAAATACACATCCAGATTATCAGCAAAATTTCAGACTCTATAAGGATGGAGTTGCCTTTGAAGGGTCTGAGGATATAACTGACTTCAAGATTGAAAAATATTCTTATGATGGAGTTATCCTTTACATAGAAACAAGCGGGGTTGTTGAGGTTGAAAATCTCGGATTGTCTGAGATGGTCGATAAGTGGACTATAAGTATCACGCCTGGAGCGACAGGCGGTACGATTTCAACTGAATATCATGCAGAGGGAATCGAACATAACGGATTCAATGCTGGTACTACTTTAGGTACAGTTCAGAAGATTATTTGATCTTGCTATTCTTTAAGCAGTATGGTATTAATTAAGTATGCCAAACCGCTCAAGCAAGAAAAAGAAAAGACCCCGTGATCCAAGCCAGCTTGCCAAAAGCGTTGTCGATGATGCGACGAACGAAAATCCGGAACCTGAACCGGATGATGGTAAGAACCCTGCTGCCGTTGCACTGGGACGCTTAGGCGGTCTCAAGGGCGGTAAGGCGAGGGCAAAAGCGTTGACGAAAGAGGAGCGATCGGAGATCGCAAAGAAAGCCGCGAAAGCCCGATGGGGTAAGAAAAAGAAGAATAAATGAGGAGGCTTAGAAATGGAAGACACTAAAATATTAGGTCAGATTAATGATTCACTTCAAAATCTATTATTTCAACTTGGTTTCCTTTACGATGAAATTCAAGAAGTTAACAAGAATTTAAAAGAGCTAATCGAGCAAAATTCAGAAAATTCCCAGAAATAATCCATATAGGCTTTAGTACTGATGAACAAATGCGTTCCGTGAATCGGAGCGTTTTCTCATTATGGCCTTTCATAATTTTGTAATTTCTAAAATATTATCTGACTCAATCGCTTAATCAAATTCTTTATTTATAGTCTAGCGAGAAGCAAAAAACCCAGGTGGCAAGACCTGGGAGATTGTGGGGCATGTTTGGGAACATACGCGGATTTAAAACCCGATGTAGCGGGGTTCGACACCCCGGTGCTCCACCACTTTTATCTTCTCATTTCTTTTCCCATTTTGCAAGATATATTTCGAAATTAATTTTACAAACAAATTCACCAAACTGTTGACTATCCTTAGTCGCTCAAGTATAATGTTCAGTATGAGGTCAATGCTATGAACCGATTGCCGATTGAGAAAAGAGCACAAATAATCCGATGCCTGGTCGAGGGTAATTCCATGAGGGCAACAGAGCTTATGGTCGGATGTTCGATTAACACGGTCACAAAGCTATTGCGGGATGTCGGATCGGCCTGTCTGGAGTATCAGGATATGAACCTGGTTGATCTTCCATGTACGCGAATCCAGTGTGATGAAATCTGGTCGTTCTGTTACGCGAAACAGAAAAATGTCCCGGATGAACTCAAAGGCGAGTTTGGTTACGGCGATGTCTGGACCTGGACGGCTCTTTGCGCTGATACAAAAATAGTACCGTGCTGTGAGATAGGGGATCGTAGTGCTCAAACAGCGAGTCGATTCATGCACAATCTCGCTGAACGGATGAACAATCGAATCCAGCTCACTACAGATGGTCACAGGGCATATCTGGAAGCCGTAGACCATGCTTTTGGTACCGATATCGATTACGCCATGTTAGTGAAGTTATACGGTGAAGATCCACAACCTGAGAAGCGGTACAGTCCAGCAGATTGCATCGGTACGAAAAAGAAAATAGTCAGCGGTGATCCTGAGAAAAAAGGAATCTCGACAAGCTATGTTGAGCGTCAGAATTTGACCATGAGGATGTCAATGCGGAGATTTACCAGATTAACGAACGGATTTTCTAAGAAAATTGAGAACCATATGCACGCGATATCGCTTCACTTCATGTACTACAACTTTGCCAGGATTCACAAAAGCCTGAGAGTGAGTCCGGCTATGGAAGCCGGAATCGATAACCACTTGTGGACGACTGAAGAAATTGCAGATTTGCCCGAGACATTGATATAATTTCAGATACGTAATCGCGATTACCAAGGGAGTGACACCTTCTGCCCGAAGTATGTGTCGCTCCAGGACCTTATAATCTGAAAAATTTTCTCACGCTTTTACTCAGAAGTCAAATACGGAAATTTATTCAACTCATAAGGAGGCTAATTATGGACCCAGGAATCGATAACAGGGATATCTACAACTCACTTAATAACATCGAAAAAGTTTTGCAGAATATCCTTGAAGTACTCAGAGAGATAAACTCGAAAACTTAATTTTTCAAACTGAGACATTACCAAGAAACTTTATGAAACTTTACCGGAATTAACCGATATTTATCCCCGAATAATATTACATTAGTTCGTCATATCTCATATTATCTTGCTCTCATTTGCGCATTTTGGTATACTTATGCCTTACCCTAGGGGTAGCTGAAGACAATGTGGCGATGGGCGGATGATCCGCCAAATATGTAGGAGTAGCTAGGAGGCTAATTGTGTCCAAACAGAATTCACTTCTGCACACGTTCGTACTGTGCGTGCTATTTGTCGCATTCACAGTAGGATGTTCCGGTGGTTCGAGCCCGATGCAGCCACCGATGACGGGGCCAGATGTGGGAGATGGAAGCCCGTCGACAATTCCAGACCTTACAGACCCGACCGATCTCGATGATTTCACCCGCGAGGTAGAAAATACAAACGGTATATACCCGTGGGGAATTTTCGATGTCACGTGGGATTCTGCAACCAACGAGATCGTGGTAACACCGTTAAGAACTGCGGAGACCACGTTCAACGTACTGAGGTTCATGCAACCGCCCGACGGCGACCCATCGCACCTTGGGATCAGCGTAACCGATGCGTCACAGTTCGCGTCGGACGGGATCCTCGAACTGGATGTTACGATAGGACATCCGTTCGCAACAGCGGTCCTGATCGGATTCGACGTTTTGGGTGTCGTCATTGGCAACGGCTCGAATGTCAGCTCGACTGATTCCGTTGTCTGGGCCGGGGCAAATGACCTGCGATTGCTGAACGCTGACGGTCTGACCCGCTGGATGAACCCGACCGAGTTCACGCAGTCGGGCCTTCTTGGTTATACGGAAGGCAACCTTGGAACCAAGGATGTCGAGTTCACAGCGACGCTCAACGGTTACAAGTACTTCGCCAATCACATTACACCCACTGAAACAGTCAGGGAATACTTCGGTAACAGTGATAACGTGGACAACCGGGGAGCTTTCCTGCCCACGACGACCAGCACGAGGAACTACGTACTCCAGTTCCCGATGGTGAGCGGATCGCCGGAGGTTAAATTCCAGTACGCGGTACTGGCTCACTGGGCAAGAGCGAAGGACGAGTTCGGCGACCCGATTCCCGTCCCGGTTATCGACGATTTTTCGCCCGAAGCGAACATGCAGGAGGCAGTGCATGTAGCGGTGGACCCGTCCGGCAGCACCGCGTGGTACATAGACGATTCAAACAGGGGCGGAGACCTCGTGCTTGATGTCACGATCTATGACTGGCAGGCTGAATTCCAGCCCCAGGGAGTGATAGACGAGGTCCTCGAGCTTGTAGTCGAATCACAATCGGGCATGATTATGGGCGGAACGGTCGGGTTCTCAAGCCTGGAACTTCTCGGAGTCCAGACATCGAGCGGACCGACTTATGCCACCATGTTAATCGAGATTCCGGATGTACAGCCAAACGGACTCGAAGAAGAAATACTTGTCATAGTACGATCGGTCGACCCGGACAATTACGATTCGGGTTACGGTGCGCCCTACCCCGAAACCGCACACCTTTCGGTTTACGTGAACGTACCGGTTGCGATCCTGGCCGAGGAACCGAACACGGCACCGATCATCGACGATCTTGACGGCAACACGACCGTTAACTGCTTCATCGGTGAGGAAGACTACACGGTTACGGCACACGACCCAGACGTCGGTGACATCCTGACATACAAGTGGGAAGTAACACCCGACGCGGTACTACCGACATACGGAACACCATTAAGCACGACCGATACATGTACGGTTGACTGGGCGGACGATGTTACGTATCCGTACGGTGACTACGACGTATGGGTACAGGTATCGGATGGAACACAGGCTGTCAGCGATCACCTGGACGTCACGAAATCGAATCAGCAGCTGATCGCGGGGATGTTTGACGCCGATACGTCGCATATTGACAACGTGACCTGCGACATTGTCGGTGAATACACAGCTCAGGCAAACGACTGCGATCCAATGGCTGAGCTCGAGTACCAGTTTATTAAGAAACACACGTCAGACACGACTCCCCCTGCCCTTGGCGATCCGGACTGGACCGGCTGGCAGGACGATCCTACATGGCTTCTGGACTGGGACAACACCGAGCTCGGTAACTGGTGCATCTGGTTCAACGTACGTGAAAAACTGGCGCCAACAGTCATGGACACATCACCGGGCATGATAATCGGGCGAGTAAATAAGGCACCAGGCTGTATGGATCCTGTTGGTGAGGATGATGTGCATTGTCTTTCTATTGAAACCTACAATGCAGGGGATGTCGACGACTGCGATGCAGGCCAGGTGCATGGTCGGTACTGCGGAGTAAGCGACTCAATTGATCCGAGTGAGGTAGATGAATGGCTTGAATTCACCGGCACAGCATTCGACTACGACTGGTCGAGTCACTATGCCGGTACGTGGTACCTGTGGCAGAAGGTGGACGATGGCATCGATGAGACCATCTGCGCCAATCCGCTTCCGGTCACTTATACCAACACACCGCCCGAAGCCCCGACCCCGTCGGGTGCAACGGATGTTGACTGTTACGATATTGAAACTTACGACGCCGAGTTCGACGACTGCGATTTCGGCGACACACTCACGACCGAGGTCTATCTGTCCACATCAGACAGCACCCCGACAGGAGGTGCCTGGACTCCTTACATCGACGGCATGTTTACGATCAACTGGGGACTTGTGGTCAGCGATGATTACTGGTTGTTCGTCCGCGGCGATGATGGCCAATCCGGCTGGATCGGATGCGATCCTCCGCTGGGAGTAACTAAATCCAACACACCGCCAGTGGTCGGGGCACCGACAGGTGAAACCGACGTATACTGCGACCTTCCTGAATGGTTGGACTCGAGCATTGATGACTGTGATCCCGATACGCTGACGAAGCAATGGGCGGTAAACACCAGCTCAACGCCACCGGGATCCGGATGGACGACGTTTACCGGGGATTCATTCGAAGTGGACTTCAGCGACTACGACAATATGCCCCTTTATGTTTTCAACAGGGCTGACGACGGCTCCGGATGGGTCACTGGTGATCCATTGACGGTAACG
>JAUWTM010000139.1 GCA_030614715.1 Planctomycetota bacterium | reverse complement strand
TATCTTACAACAAAAAACCGTCGGCGGCACTCCATTTTCCGAATTCATTTTTTAAAAAAATTTTTTTTAATTGAATGCTCAAATGGTTCCCCGCGCTCCGATTTTCATCAAATCCTCAAAATAGCTTTTACATCCCGGAATTATTATACTGACCGGACGTAGATACGGACGTGGAGGGACGCATGTCAAATCAGCGCATACTGGTAGTGGACGATGAAGAACTCGTGCGGTGGACGTTCGAGCAGGCCCTGAGCGAGGAGGGCTACGCTATCGACCTGGCGGAGACCGGCGAGGAAGCGGTCGAGAAATTCGGGAAGCGCAAGTACGACCTCGTGATCCTGGACATCAAGCTGCCGGGGATCGACGGGGTGGAGGTTCTGACGCACATCCGTGAGGCGGATCCGAACGAGCTGGTGATAATGGTAACCGCGCACGGGGGCGTGGAATCGGCGGTCCAGTGCATGAAGCTGGGCGCGTTTCACTACGTGCAGAAACCGTTCGATATCGACGAGGTGAAGCTGCTGGTGGGGCAGGCGCTGAGGTTGTCGGAGCTGAGAATACGCGTGGACGACCATGTGGAACAGCAGAAGCAGGCATTCAGCTTCGAGGGCATCGTCTGGGCAAGCCCGGCGATGGAGAAGGTGCTTGGGATAGCGGAGAAGGTCGCCGCGCGTCCGACGAGCACGCTTCTGATCCTCGGGGAGAGCGGTACGGGGAAGGGAATACTGGCGAAGGCGATCCACTACACGTCTCCGATGTCGCAGCAGCCGTTTGTCGAGCTGAACTGCGCGGCGATACCTGAGACCCTCCTTGAGAGTGAATTATTCGGCTACGAGCCGGGAGCGTTCACGGACGCGAAGAAGCGCAAGATCGGGCTGGTCGAGAAGGCGAACAAGGGCACGCTGCTGCTGGACGAGATCGGGGATATGTCGCTTCCGGTCCAGGCGAAGTTATTAAAGGTGATCGAGGAGAAGAAATTCATCCGTCTCGGCGGCGACGATGTGATCACTGTAGATGTGAGGTTCATGGCGGCGAGTAACAAGAATCTTGTGGAGATGGCGAAGGAGGGGACGTTCAGGGAGGATCTGCTGTTCCGTCTGAACGTAATCACGATCACGCTTCCGCCGCTGAGGGATCGCGGGGACGATGTAATTCTGCTCGCGAAGCATTTCATCGCGGGTCTGAACCAGGAGATGGGACGGAATATCGAATCGATCAACCCGGACGCGGCCGCTGCACTGAGGACGTATCACTGGCCGGGGAATATCAGGGAACTGAAAAATACGATCGAGCGCGTGATGATCCTCGAGGAGGGGCCGACGCTTGAGCTTGAGAATCTTCCGGCGAACATACAGGGTAACATCCAACCCGGCGAGGGTCGGGAGGGTCCGATGACGTTGGACGAGCTCGAGAAGAATTACATCATGCGGACTTTGGAAGCGATGGACGGGAATATCAGCCAGACGGCGAAGACATTGGGGATCAGCCGTCATACGATAATGCGAAAGTTGGAAAAGTGGGGTAAAGGCACGGGAGAGGAGTAGGAGAGAAGAGCCACCAACCTGACGGTTGGTGCACCGTATCGGTGCACCGTTAATTTATCAGTTTATTTCACACGTTTGAATTTTGGCATCCATTTCCATTCCTGGATCAGCCAGGGACTTGTTTTGTCGATGAAACCGACCGGGATCCAGTTGGTGAGGTCCCACGGGGCATCACCTGAGTCGGGATGGATGCGCTGGATGGGAATGAGGCGACGTCGGGAAGCATTCGTCACGAATCCCGGGGTGATCATCACGCCGAACAGCGCGAACAGAATTCCAATTATGGCAAGCAGTCGATAAAACATTGCTAATCAGGTTAATTGTGCCCTTCTAATAAAATATCGATTTTTCAGCGTAAGCACGTAAGTCTGCCCATCACATTTTACCAGAAAAGGGACTAACTTTTGACACACCGCGTCACTGCAGACCCGCGAAAGTGTAATATTCATCGCGGATTTTCGCAGTCACCGGACCCGGATCGCCTTCCCAGTTAACCTGTCCGATCACCTTAATTACAGGGACCACTCCCTTGATCGTACCGGAAATAAATACTTCGTCGGCGGATTCGAGGTCGGTGGTCGTAATTTCGGTCTCCTCGAACGGCATGCCCCTGTCCACCGCGATATCCCTGAGCATGCCCCGTGTGATGCCGGCGAGTAATCCGGACTCAAGCGACGGTGTTTTAATAACGCCGTCCTTTACGATGAAGAAATTGCTCGTTGTGCACTCGGTAAGGTGATCCTTTTCGTTGAGCATCAGGGCGTCATCGGTACCCTTCTCGCGCGCTTCGATTAAAGCCATTACGTTGTTGAGGTAGTTCCCCGACTTGATTCCGGGATCCATCGCGTCCCTGGAGTTGCGGCGTATGTCGGTTACGCAAAGGGTCAGGCCGACCTCGTGCAGGTGTGCGCGGAGCTCCGGGAGTTTCTTGGCAATGACGATAAGTGCAGGATCATCGCAGGTGCGCGGCATGAGATCGATCCGTCCGACCCCGCGAGTGATGACCAGGCGTACGTACGTCTCCCCGTCCCAGGTTCCCGATTCAATCGCGGCTTCTATTTCACCCGTCAGCTGCTCGTCCGACCATGGAAGTTCCATTGCCAGGCGCACTGCGGAATTCCTCATTCTCCGGAGATGTTCAGGCCATGCGAACGGTACTCCGTTCACGGTGCGGACAACCTCGTAGATCGAATCACCGAAAAGGAACCCGTGATCGAAAATGCTGATCGTGGCGTCCTCCGGGGCGACCGGTGTGAAATTGATTCGAGTCACGTAGTCGGTTTCAAGCTTAATGTTCATGCTCAAGGTGTACATTATTGTCACGATGATCCCTGATGCAAGCGTAAGCGGCAAATAACAGGCCAAACGATCGGATTAAATTACCAAAAAAAACCCTGGTTTTATTCATTCGGTATTAAAACTCATTAATAAAAACACCATTCGTATCTCGATTTTAATATGTAACACCTCGTATCGGAATACATCAGATTAAAGGTAATTGAGGACATCGAGGAATGGGTATAATCACCGAAAGCCTGATCAAGCCCGGTCATATCGACGAAAATCAACCGACACTGGTTGTGTCGCAGCTCAGTGGACGTATCTATTACGCCAACGAAGCATGCATGCGTCTGCTCCTTCCGGGAGTTATTAACCTCGAGGGACTGGACATTCGGGAGTTACTGTCGGTTGAACTTCCCCCGCCCACACAGGCGGAGCCTGAATTTAACGGATGTCGGGGCGGCAACGGAAAATGGCACAACAGGGCCGGCATGGGATTCGGTGGGCAGGAGCGGAACTTCGACCTTACGTGGAAACCGGTGCAGCTCGAATGGGTGTCATACTGGATGGTCACCGTCAGGGAAGCGCGCGACGTGATCAACGACTCAAGGTCCGGGGACCTCGTTGAGAGCTTCAGAGACACAGGTCAACATGTTTTCAAGCTTCCGGACAGCCCCGGTGCAAATCTCAACAACTGGCAGATGATGAGTTTTCATCGACCGGTCGGACATCGCGGTGGCGACGTGCTGTTCATCGAGGAAATCAGTCCGGAGTACCTGTTTTATTTCCTCGGGGATGTCGCCGGGCATCATCGTGGAGCCGAACTTGTCAGGCTGATGCTGACCAGCTACCTGAAAATCTACCGCGAGGACTTCGATGTCAATAAAGCACCGAAATTCCCCGGAACGCTGCTCGGAAAGATGAATAATGCCCTTTATGAGGACGAGCAGAACGACTGTCTCCTGACCGGACTCGTCGTCCTTCTTGAAAAACGCGGAAATCGGGCATGGTTCGCATCGGCAGGACATCAGCCCATGTTCCTGATCAAGCCGGATGAGGGACGGTCGGCATTAACAACGCCGGACATCCCGCTCGGTATCCGTCCGCGAATTCGTTACCACAACAAGGAGATCAGGTTCGATCCACGTGACAGGCTTCTATGCTTCACGGACGGCCTTATCACAGCCGGTCCAGGCTTAGGTCATCAAACGGGCCTGAACTCATTATTGAAAACGCTTGAACGGTACAGGAACGAGCCGGACCGGGACCTGGCACGCAGGCTGCAGCGCCTCTGGCGCCACGTGGACAAGTCGCGGTCATCATGCGAGAGCGATATCACGTTCACGGTAATCAGCCGGGAACGCGATGCGTTCGAAGAAGCGACCGGTGGCCTGGTAAAGAATTAACAGAACAGATATAACCGCACCGCAGCGAGAGAGCGGGGAAACGGTTGTCTAATGGGATACACAGGAGGGGTTAATCGGGGATCTGATCAAGGCTGATCACAGATCCCCGGTTTTTTTTATTCAGGCCTTTCAACGAAGTACACAACACCCTGCCCAACCCTGGCCACAACCCTGAACGTCCGGGGAAATTCGTCCGATTTAATCAATGTTTTAATTGGTGTAAAGACAGGAGAATCCTGTTCCGCTAGACGTGTCTCCTGCACGAGAAGGTACCCGGAGTTGTATCGTTCGTGAAGCAGTGCGGCGAGGGTTTCCGGTGACGTACAGCTGTCGGAAATCACCCTGTGGTTAGCCCAGCCAACGTCACCACCGCCAAGGAGGGTGAAATCAGCGTACAGTTTCCCATCCTCGCACAGGATACCAACCGCGCGACGGTCCTCCGGGATAACCTGGTTCGCTGCATTCACAAGGTCGTAGGAGCCATGATAGCTGCTGAGCGTCTGGACCTGCTGATCGATTGTCAAAGGTGGGTTTATCTTCGATTCGCGGGCACCCGCAATGCCAATCCAGCCAATCAACAGCACCCAGAGAATGATCCTGACGAATCGTCCGCGATGGTCACCCGGCAGGAGAGAGTACAGGAAGCCCATCAGGTGCGCCACTAATAGAATATTCACGGGAACCAGGAAAATGTAGTACTGGAAATGGAGGGTGGCTCCACCGAGTGTCATCCAGAAAGCCCAGATAAGAAGAATCCAGGTCAGGCCTGCACGGACGAACGGACTCGATCGCCAGAACCAGATCCCGGCGGGGATACCGACCCATGTCGACCATCGACCCAGTATCTCCTGCCAGAGTTCACCTGATGAAAAATATGCACTGACCAGTTCTGACTGCAGGATCCAACCGCTTTTTATAGCACACTCCGCGCCGTACACACCGTAGAATCCACCACCCGGCCTGAAGATCGATGAGTAAAATGGGAAGAACGGGTTAAGGAACCAGAAGATGTTCCTTACGTACCAGGGCATCGAAACGAGGAAGAAAAGGATAACCGCACCGAAGATCGCCCACCTTGGGACCGGATTGTTACCCCACGCACCTCGTCCGATGGCAACAAGCGAGATAACAAGACAGACAGACGCGAGTAGCCCGGTGTAGCTGACGCCCGCTGCACCACCGAGAAGCAGACCGGACAGGATAATATAGCCGGGACGATCCTCCTTCAGTCCTTCAACCATGGCCAGTGTTCCAGCAAGGATATAGAACACGAGCCAGATATCCGGAGTCGCCCTTCCAGCCGCGAGCTGGATAACGCCGAGTGAGGCCATGATCAATGCTGCCAGCCATCCGATCTTGATCGAAAATACAAGGCGTCCGAGACGGACAATTGCCAGCAGGCAGAAAATGTAACCGAGGAAATTCAGGTAGTGAGAGCTAGTAAAGGGTCCGAACGCGATCGACCACAGGTACAGCATTTCTGCAGTCTGCGGGTAACTTCCATACGAGATAGCAGGACTGAATCCCATTTTTCCGGTGTCCAGGATTGACTTCGCGACCGGCAGGTGCGTCCTGCATTCATCGATGTCGACAGGCGGGACCATCGGGCTGAGAATTATCCTGAGCAGGACAGCCACGACAATCACGAGCCCGAGCGTGATAATAGTACGGTTCCTGAAGCTTGCGGGTTTGAGTGCGAGGGTTGGACGGGTCTGAATCAGTCCAGCGATTCCGACAAGCAGCAGCGGGAGTGCGAGTGACCACCTGGCTGACGGACCCAGCCATCCGAGCAGGCTCCAGAGCAGGGTCAGGAGTGCAATCGCGAGGGTTCCAAGTGCGAAACTTTCAACCAGAGGCGCTTTTTTTCCATGGGGACCTTTGAACGGGCCAACCAGGTATCCGCCAATGCCTGACGCGATAAAGCCGAAAACCACCGCTACGAGTGGTGGTATAACCAGGTTGATAAATACTTCGCCGGGCTGGCCCATTAATCCTCCCGGGTCGGAGACCCAGTTAAATAATGGTGGTCAGGATAACGATGTGCAGGATAGTACAAAAGCCTCCCTGCTGTCACCGAAAGAACAAAAGTAATCGCGCAAAATGTCAATTTAATCTAATCCGGGTCACACGTTTCATCCAGTGGTCTGAAAGCATGAATACGCTCGAGCTTGAAATTCCTGTTCGCTTTCCTCAGATGGCAGTATGCAGTTACGTAAAGGTTGCCATACGCCACGTAGAGACCCTGCGGTATTATCTTGCGCTTGGTTCGTTTCCCGCTCCTGTCCTCGTAAATCACCTCAAGGCAGTCGCCCCGCTCGACCGCTTCCTTTAAGGGCAAGTATTCATCAGGAAGGTTCACGAGGAGGTTGTACTTGTCGGGAGAGAAGTAAATCGGGTTTCCATACCACTCATCGAACTGCTCGCGGGTATGAATCTGGAGAGTCTGCAATCGCTCGATACATTGTATGAAAACACCGCGAGTGCCCATGACATCGGGCATGCCCCGATGTTTGACCTCGTGCGGGATACCGAAGATAGTGGTCAGAGAAGCAAGCCCGTGACTGCGAAGCTCCGGGAAAAGGCGACGCGCAAGCAGGAGAGTATCGTATACGGAGTTCGATGGCGGAGCGATATCGTACTTGTGACAGTTGAAGGAGATAAATCTTTCATCGAAGGGCGCATTGTGAGCTAGCAGCGGATCGTTGCCGATAAAATCGATGAAACCATTGACCGCCTCATCACCTTTCGGTGCATCGACCACCATGTCCTCGGTAATGCCGTGGATGTCTGAAATCTCGCTGGGGATGTCGCGCTCGGGGTTTACTAACGTCTGGAATTCATCGATGATCTCACCGTTTCTGAAACGGCATGCTGCAATTTCGACGATCTGGTCGAATCCTGGATAAAGTCCCGTTGTCTCCGTATCAAAGGCTACGAATACAGATCGATGCATAATCGGGTCCTGTGCACTTGCAGCAGTCCATCTGCTAATAAAAAAATGGCCCCGCTTTGGACCCACCCGGGCCTATACCCGCACCGCCCGGTCGTTAAGATTATAGCATAAAATAGAGAGTAGTGTTCGACCCTGCTAACGACTACTGCCAAAGGTCAAGTATCCTGAGGCCGCCATCGTAGCATGAAGCGTAAATATACCCGTCATGGATCAGGATTTCACCCGCATAATCCGGGATCTCTATCGCATCGACAACATGGATGTCAATAAGGGGAAATATATCGACCAACTTTATGGTCTCATCCTGTAGTTCGTAAACGCCACCATCACCAACGTAAGCATAACCCCCATCAACCGTCACTGCATGAGCAGTCTCCAGACCATCTGTAAATGTATCGATCAGTGTCGCTTCATCGATTGGATCGATATCAAGGATGTGCAATCCATTGTAGCCGCCTGCGATGTACGCATATCCAGCCTGGATGTCCATATCCATCGAGTATGTCGGCACCACAACCTCGTTTACTATATGTGCAGTTCCTACGGGATCGATGTCAACGATGAAAAAATTACTTGAGAAGCCTGAAATGTATGCGTATCCGTCCGAAATTATAACTTCATCCCATGATTCAAGGCCGGAAGAGACAGTATTGACTATACTCGCGTCCCCAACCGGGTTGATATCTATGATCTGGAGCCCGGCTGTACCGTCAGCGACGTACGCATAGTCACCATCGATGCACATTGCCCGGGCATGGTTCTCGGTGGGTACGGAGCATACGAAATCGGTGTCCTCCAGCGGGTAGACGTCCATCACTTTGTAGCCGTGATTGTCGAACGTACCATGAAGGTATTCACCCAATATGTCCATATCGGAGAAGTGGTACCACATGTCGTATGTGAACTCGAGAACTGCACTTTCAGGGACCGTCATATCGATCGCATGGAATCCCCGGTTTCCTCCGACAAATGCCTGATCGTCAGTGACATCCGCGCAACGGGCAACCCTGATACCGCGGTACTCACCGACGAGTTCGGCATCATACGCGGGATTAATGTCGATAATTTCCAGTCCGGTCCGGTTGTTAGCGAGGTAAGCGTAACCGCTGTCAACATCGACACCATAGACAAAGCTGTCATATACATTAAGAGTAACCGGAGCCACCTGGTATGCAGATTCGGGTGGATCTACATCGAAAATACCGAAATGTTCGTGTCCGATATACAAATACCCATTTGCTACCTTCAGGTCCCTGATGTTATCAGAAGCATCGACCGTGTAAGCAACTGAGATATCGGTCGGATCGCTGATATCAATAATGTTGAAGCCGGTGAATTCGAGTGGAAGGTAAGCGTAGTCACCTTCGACATCCACAGCCATGACAAGTTCACCGTAAAGCAGCGAGTCCGTTACATATGCTTGCGATACTGGATCGATATCGACAACCGCAAGTCCCTGATATGTAGCGAAATATGCATAACCGTCCTGCACGGCTACGTCCATGGCGCATGGAGGAATTTCCACGGTTTTAACGATCAATGCATCGCCGATCGGATCGACATCGATTATCTGCAGACCCTCGAAATTGTCAGCAACATAGGCGTAGCCATCCGAGACCTCTATACCGATGGCATTTCCCGGAGTGTCAATATGCTTAACGACATAGGCTGATTCCGGCGGGTAAATATCGATAATTTCCACCCCGCCAGTATCTTCTGCGACAAACACATGCCCGTCAGAGGCATCAAGAGCAATCGTCTGTCCTGTGGTTTGAACAGCGTTTACCCAGATGGGATTCTCCTCATCCGAAACATCGAAGATGTGCACCCCGTGGCGTTCTGCAGCCATGTAAACGTAGTCACCGTCCACGCATACGTCTTCAGGAACCAGGTTAAGCCATCGCGGGGTTACGTCGACAGGTGTCGGCTGATCGTCAGAAATAACCGTCACCTCGAGGGGCTCATCCAAAATCCCCCAAGACCCTTCGTCATCCTTAACGCGCAGGTTGACCCTGTAAGTACCGGCTGACGGATAACTTTTTACCGGTTGTGGTTCGTTGGATTCCACCTGAAATCCATCGAGTGGATCGTACGAAAAATCCCACTCATATTGTGTGATTAATGATCCGTCACAATCACCGTCGTACGATTCAGTTCCGTCGAATTGTATGTCCTGATTAACCTCAACAAACAATGAATCCGCGATAGCAATTGCGGTTGGTTGGCCGTGGCTAATTAATACATCCAGGGGTTCCGAAATACCTGAATAACCGTCGTTATCCCTTACCTTGAGCCTGATCGAGAAGTGTCCCATTTCATTGTAGGTGTATGTACCAATAATGCCGCCATTGACATTGTCACCGTATACCCCATCGCCGTTTATATCCCAGAGATACTGAACGATATCACCATCCTGATCGTACGAACACGAGGCATCGAGTGTTATCTCCTCACATATCAGCGGTCCATCAGGCATACTCGGCCAGGACGCCTCGAAACAGGCAACCGGCGGGTATGGCCCAGCACTTATTACATCTATAACCAGAGGTTCATCAAGTGTGTCGGCACTTCCCTCATCGTCGGTAACGCGAACCTGTACGTCGTATGTCCCTACAACATTCCAGACATGCCCCTCCTCAGCATCGCCTTCGAAAAAGATACCGCCGCCGTACCAGTCCCATTCGTATTTAACGATCGATTCACCGTAACAGTCGCTGTCATAGGATTCTGACGCATCGAGATACAAGGGTTCACCAACAACGGTGGATGTTGCACCGGCCTCACAGACAGCAACCGGATCAAGGTTGGCATATTCGGTAACTGACAGCGAGATCAATTGGTACGCCGACAAGTCAAGCCATGGTTTTCCTATTGGATCGTTCTCCTGTGCTGTTACACCAACGAGGCATTTATACTCACCCGGTCCTGCGGAAAGCAGGTTTTCAACGGTCGCTCCATAGCGCGTATAATCCGGTCCATCCTCGATCCAGGCTGATTCAATTATTCCGTCGAAGAGCTCCGGACACTCCACAACAGGAGGATGAATATCATCTTTTCCCTGCCAGTCGTAGACATCAACCTGGAGGAATGTCCAGCCGCCACAATCTGTCAAACCATCGCCAACCGGAACCTCAACGACATGTATTTTCCAGGCTTCCGTGCAGCTTGCTTCGAGAGGAAAATCTGTCATTGGGTCGGTGACAGGCAGGTTTGTTGCCTTTTGCCACGAAGCGTCTACTGCGTAACCGAAAACGAACGGACCATCGGGCATGACGATTTCGTACGTCGCTGTTATCGCATCTCCGGCGTAAAAAGCGTTACGTGTATTCGATGGATCGTCGGTAATGTGCCTGATGTAACCGTTAAGTGTCGCGGAGGGAGGCTGGACGGTCGCGAGGTTCCCCTTGATGTAGCCCTCCATGCCATGCCCTTCCGTTGTCGAGTTGTAAAGCGACGTGTAACCTTCCGCGTTTACCAGTTCACCGTCTCCCAGATCTCTATCGGACAATACCAGTCCGGCTTCGGGGAACTCGCGGCTTCCGTCGAACATGCAGATACCGCGGACGTCGAATCCGGTGAAATTCATGTTATCGAACGGGTGTGTAATTTCAATATTGACCAGGAGTGTGCCGTAGCCCGACTGCTGGACGTTCACAAGCTTAAAGCAGTCGAAGCAGGGACCATTTTCAAGCCATGTAAGGATGTTCCAGTGCCCGGATACCTGTCTGAGGGGCAGAATTTCAAATTCGACTCCGTCGGGAGCACCAGGATCGACAAAAATAAGGCTGGAAAACCAGAGCTGGTGGCTGTTCTCAAGTGACACGGTCTCGCGCGTCTCGTCTGTCAGTCCATTTAATGGTTCAGTCAAATCCGGCAGGACAGGCCCAGGATTCACCGGTGCTGCCGAACAGCCCACCAGAGCCAGCAGGATGAAAAGTGAAAGTAGGTTGTATCGAATCATAATAGTATGCAATTTTCTCCCGTTGGCTATTTACCAGGTACCGTCCGGGAGGTATTTGACAAGAAACCCGGAATTTTGCTGTACGGAGTGCTCATCAACACCGGGT
>JAUWTM010000241.1 GCA_030614715.1 Planctomycetota bacterium | reverse complement strand
GAGCTGTAAAAGCTTGTATGCAAAGATGATCGTAATAATCGATACCGGGAAACCGATTGAAACCATTACGATGCCGAGTGCAAGTTTGCTGACCGTACCATAAATGTCCTGGCCATTCGGCATCAAACTGGTAATTCCGGCAGCCATGAGGAAATCCGGCATCAAGCGAGCAAACAGCGCCAAAACGGTGATCAGAATTGAGCCGATCATGATCGTGTAGATTAAGTAATCAGTCGCATTAAAGTTGTAACGCTCATTAAGCATGTTTTTAAACATGTACAATGCATAAACACCCAGCAGGACCTCAGCAATGGTCACCGGTATAAGAAGCGGCATCAGATTCAGGTCCATTCGAGGATGTGCGGCACTGATATCTGTAAATATCGACAGCACTAACTCCGGCAGGAGCAGAAATACGCTGACAATAGCCAGCCAACCGGCGACAACGAACTTCCGGGTGTCCGCCTTGCCGTCCTTATAAAGATCTTCAGTCATTTCAAATCCCCCGCTGGTTATTCCCGCAATTTCCATGATCATGTCCTTAAATAAAATCCGGGATAAATTCGAGGATATCTCCCGGCTGGCAGTCGAGCTCCCGACAGATCGCGTCGAGTGTACTGAACCTGATTCCCTTGACCTTTCCGGTCTTCAGTAGGGAAAGGTTGGTAACCGATATTCCAAGACGGTCGGCAAGCTCGATAAGTTTCATCTTGCGTCTGACGAGCATCATGTCGAGATTTACTTCGATTGCCATATCTGGAGGATAACCGGCAAATTTACGTTTGTCAATGATTTTTTTATGTTTTACGTAAAATTTTTTATATTTTACGATATGTGAGTTCTAACGCACAATCATTACAAGTGCCTGCAATTACGTTGTATTTTAAGCTCGGGGGATTTATCTCACACAGTCGTATTCAGCGAAATCGAGTCCGAGCGGGATCGCGGTCTCGTTCCTGAACTGGCAGTCGGGGTAATTTCTCTGCACCCAGAGAATATTGTACACGCTGCCTGCCATGATCGCCTCGATTTTAAACTCGCAATCGGCCGATGTCAGGTATTCCGGCGGAATCAGGACAATATCCCATCTCGACATCATTGCACCCTCGATATTTTTAGCAAGCCAGATCGGGTCCTCGACCAGTGTGTCGTTTACGTACGTCTCGAATTCCGGCAGCAGTCCTACGCGGTTAACTGCAAGTGCAAGCCAGTGGTCGGGTGACACTGTCGATGTCCATGCAAGTTCCGTCAGCCTCTCTATCCCGGGGTAGGTGGCCTCGGGCTGAACCTCCCCGTTGTGGGATGTGACGCTCCCGCCGGTTCTGCCGGGGACAGTGTAATCTGGAATGAGGTCAACATGGTTTCTCGGAAGCACGTCGTTATAGAAAGTGCCCAGAAGGTCGATTTCGCACTGGAGCGATCCATCGGCGCGCATGCTGCCACCGCCCGACATCAGAATGTCCAACCCGGAGTGTGAATAGCCGACCGTCCAGCCAGCACCGGAGGTCAGGAAAGGTGCACCAGGCTCACCTTCATCGACTAATATCTGCGGGATCGCGTCACGACCCATCATCAGGTTCATTGTACCAGGGGTGTTGATGAAACTGAGCTCCGGGATTGGATCATCACCGCGATAAACGGTCTGTACGATCGGTGGTCGTGCCCAATCGGGTGGCGCTTCCGTGGTGAAGTTCAGGAAGGGACCGCGTACTGCATCGAAATCCCACCCGTTAACAAGCAGGAAGTAGTTAATGTAAGGCTGGCTGATGTTTCCAATGTAGATCGGAGAATCGCTGGCGCTGTAGGATGAGATATTCGGATCGAACAGTTCCTCCACGGCGTGCCTGGCACCGTCCTCGATCCATGAATGCTGAAGTCCCTCGCCCTCACGGAAATCCTGCATGAAATACCACGCTGCACCGGTCGGGGAAAGCCCGTCGTTACGTGTGTAGGTGATTGTTTCACCCCAGGCAAGTCTCGTGCGACCGTCGCCGTCTTTGATCGTGCTTACCGTGAGCATGGTCAGGGCACCGGCGATGAACAGCAGCATGATGAGTACACGCATCGGTCGGTTGTAATGAACCAGCCTGACAAGCCAGCCGTAAAGAGCGATGACAGCGAACGCTGCAAGCCATGAGACGACCGGGTAGTAGGGGATGAAGTATCGTGCTGAGTAGAGATGTCCGGTGTAGAACGTGTTGAAGCCGACAATCCAGAAAAACAGGAACGGGAGTGGTCTTCGACCTGTTACAAAGCGGTAGACAAATCCGGCGAAGGCAAAAATGAACAGGAACGGTCCCATTCCCCACCAGTTGAGCAGAACCGATTTGCCGTAATCAGGCTGGTGAGGTCCGACCGAAAAGATTTCGGCTGGTGGGATGCGCAGTATGCCAAACCAGAAGATTAAAAGTACGATTATTGTAATACCGTACAGGATCAGTGCGCGCCTGAGTCCACGACGGTCGACAAAGTACGCGTAGCAGACAGGCACCAGCATTCCGAGGAGCATGTCGAGACGGATAATTATCGCCAGGGCGAACAGGAGTCCCGACACAGCGAGCCACCATCGTCCGCCCTTCACGCGATAGCTCATCACCATCGTCCAGACTGCAAGCATGAAGAAGAACAGCGCGGGTACGATCGACGTGATGTACTCTCCGGTCATCCACATCATCGGACTGATTGAGAGAATCGATGTCGAAACAAGCGCGACACGCCGTCCCCAGATCATCCAGCCGAGGCTGAAGCTGATCGCGATGATGCCGACCATGAAGCACGCGCAGAGAACCGATAGAAATGGCCCGATTCCCGCGATATCGATCCCGAAGGTCCGGACGAAAAATTCAAAGAGCGCGTATGTGCCCCAGATTTTTTCGATTTCATAAAAAGAGCCCTGGTCGAACGTGACTCCCTGGAGGGTCTGGCCGATGCCGAAAGCAATTTTGATGGAGTCCGGGTCCCTGAAGTACGGGCAGATGAAGGCGAAGCGTGAATAGAGCACCCATCCAAGGAGAATCAGGCCCCAGACGACTTCAAACGCCGGGGTGATCATTCGTCCGCCACCGTGATCCTTCTCCTGCGGCCACGATGGCCCGGATACAGGCTCACGGACATTTCTGCCTATTGACGGATGATCGTCGGGGATTCCCTTCAGTTTTACAGGTTTATCTTCTGCGCTGGACACGGATAATGATTATAGCAGGATGGACAGTCTGGTAGAATGAATTGAGAATGGGAAATGGACAAAATAACCGATATTCGTGGAATTGAAATCATACTTGAAAAACCTGCCGAAAGAGTTGTGTCGCTCGTACCGTCGCTGACCGAGACAGTTCACGACCTCGGATGCCTTGAGAAGCTCATCGGATGCACAACCTACTGCGTGCAACCGGCGGGATTGCTTGAGCAATTAAAAGTCCATGGGGGAATAATAGGAGGACCGATCAGGGTTGACGTGAACATGATAAAAGCTGTCAGGCCTGACATCGTGTTCGCGGGACTCGAGGAAAACAGCAAGGCCGATGTCGAGGAGATCAGGAAGTTCTGTCATGTTTACGCAGTCAATCCAGTGACCATTGCAGATGTATGCGAGGTTATCCGTGATATGGGCATCATTCTCGATGCCAAGATGAAAGCAATCGAGTGGATCGAATGGATCGAGGGAGCGGTGCTGGACCTGCGTGAGTTCAGCGACGCCGGAAGGCCTAT
>JAUWTM010000021.1 GCA_030614715.1 Planctomycetota bacterium | reverse complement strand
GCCGACCGCTCCACTCGTGCGCGTTACTCTACGGAGCTGTTCCGGTCGCAATGGTCCAGTTTCTTAACTTGAGAGTGTCTCTTCATGTTTACAGATCATTAAGTACACCACTTTTACCACTGCATTACTTCCTATTGTTAACCGGATTCATCATTGCTGGATTCGCAATCCCATGTCTTGTCTATATTGGTGCCTTGATAATCAGAAACGCTTTTGGCGTCCTGGTCGGAATACTAGTACCAGTGTTGGTTATGGTTGGAAGTCTTGCTACTATATTTTTTACCGTCAATAATTACCCCAATTCGATCATGTTTAATATCGCTGTTTCTACACTTGAAGCCACATCTTATATTTTTGGAACTGATTCCTTTTTCCAGCCATGGTTCGTGATCGATTTTCACGATCGAACGGATCAAATGCGGACAAATCTGCTCGTATATCATTTCATAAAAAAAGCGGGAATTAACACCGGATGCATTTTGTTACTTCTATTCATGACAATTATGTTGCGATTCAGACCGTTTCGTTTTCGACTATATTCCCCATCAACCAGTTAACCTCGACTAACTCCCGCTAATCCGATAAAATCCATAGATCACGCACCCCGAGGTTCATCCATGCGATACCGACCTTTCACTTTCCAATTAGTTTTGCTGACTGCAGTGCTGTGTATATCCGCATCAGCGCAGGAATCCACCGACTCCCCTTTCTTCATCAACATAGCACCCGACATCGGCCTCGGTGAAATTCCAGTCGTTCGCGTTGTATGGGCCGATGTCGACTCCGACGGCTGGCTTGATGCGGTACTGGGGAAATACCGCGTGTTTCACTCGCTTCGCGATCCCGGCAGACCCGGCGGACGTCGCTTCGAGGAAATCACAGGTGCCTGCGGGCTGCAACTGACAAGAATGGGTGAAGATGGCGAGGAGACGAGGCCGGTCAACGCGCTGATTTTCAGTGACGTCGACAACGACGGTGACCAGGATGTGTATTCGGCGGTCTACTGCGACTTCCTGAAGCCTGAGTCCGACCCCGACACAGACGATTTCATGATCGATGAGCATGGGGAGGTCGTTTATGCGAATCCCGATCACGGCTGGCGATCGGAAATTTTCATCAACAACGGTATCGGACGCTTCACTCGACTCCATAATTCCGGTGTTGATATGTATCCCGCTACAACCTGCGCTGCAGCATTTTTGGATTGCGATAAAGACGGCTTCATCGACCTCTTCGAGGGTAACTGGTACCGTGAATACGGCTGGTCGTACGAATGCTACCAGGACAGGATATATTCCGGGCTGGGAGACGGATTATTCGTCGATGCGACCGATGCGTGGGGCTTAACAACTACCGGCCAGCCCGGATTTCACAACTCATCAAAACCCGTTTACGGCGTGACTCACACCGACTGGAACAACGACGGCTGGCAGGATATTCTCGTGCAGGTGTACGGACGTCAGTGGAACTTCCTCTGGGCAGGCGGACCGGATGGCTTCACGCAGATGGGTGAGGCGACAGGTTTCGATGGCGACGAGGACCGTTGGGGCGAATATCCTGAAATTGTGGACCGTGTGACAGAGCTCCCGTTCCGGTCTAACGGCAACACGTTCGACTGTACGGTCGCGGATTTCGACAACGACGGCGACATCGACTGCTTCACCGGTGAGATCGCTCACTGGTGGGCAGGACCCGCGTCGGACCGGTCGACATTCCTGATCAACGGAGGAGCCGACAGCGACTGGACATTCACCAGGTCGATGCTCGGAATCGTCAGGCAGCATGAAATCGACGCTATGGAACGCTGGAACGAGGGCGACCTTCATACAGGTACGCTTGATTTCGATAACGATGGCCTTCTCGACCTGCTGATCGGATCGTCCGACTATCCCGACGGACAGTTTTTAAAACTCTACAGGCAGCTTCCGGATCACACATTCGAAAATATGACCGATCTCGCGGGATTCAACTGGGAAGGGTGCGGTGGAATTTCGATCGCAGATTACGATCGCGACGGTGACGAGGATATCCTTGTCGGGCAGAGCTTCATGCGCCTGACATCGGAGATAATCGGGGATCGCACGCGACAGGCTGCCCTGTTTCAGAATCAGATTGATAACGGCAACCACTGGATCGGGATAATATGCGAGGGCTCGATGCGTCCGGGCAGCGATTCTTTCTCAGGCTCGAACCGTTCAGCAATCGGTGCACGGATAACCATCACATGCGGCGACACAACGCAGGTCCGTGAAATTCTCGGAGGCGCCGGACATGCCGGACATCAGAATCCACCCGAAGTGCACTTCGGCCTCGGGCAGGCGGATGTGATCGACCGGCTCGAAATCCGCTGGCCGGACTTGAATAATTCGACCGATGTATTTGAATCGGTTCCCGTTGATTGCTACATTAAAATTAACCAAAATTCCAATTCATTCGAGATCATTGAGTTTATTTAAAACAATTCAAATTAAATTCGACCGATATTTAACCGAAAAGCCCTTACTATCAATCGGCATAAAACCCGGTTAAGTACCGGGGTTCCCAAAATTCGACATTATTAGTGATACCTGAGCAAGTCAACCGCTGTTGGTCACTTCCACGGTGCCGCGGGTGTGTTACCGGAACGCGAGGAGTCTCTCAGGTAAGTGGAATCAGCAAATGGATCATGAATATCGTGTCTAAAAGAAATCTATATGGCTTGCATACCAAGGTAATTTTCAGACTGGGAATATTCTTCCTTTTATTCTGGATCCTCATCACTTGCTTAATTTACACCATGGAGAGAAGAGAGGTATTAATTAATGCACGAAATAACTGCAAGATCGTAATCAGCCAGGTTGATGCTGCCCAGATGTACGTCCGTGAGGAACTGCGTCCGATCATGTACGATCTGCTTCCTGAGGACGAATTCGTGCCGGAGGCCATGTCAACGACGTTCATGTCCAGGAGCATCGTTGAACGTTTCATGGAACAATTTCCCGAGTACTACTTTAAATTCGCAACTACCAACCCGCGTAATCCGGTAAACATAGCGAATAATGCCGAGGTTCAGGTCATCGGCAGGTTTCAGGTCAATCCTGAACTGGTAGAGTGGTGCGGCATAGTTGTATGGGAAGACGAACAATACCTCAGCATAGCAACACCGATTACATTTAATGATTCCTGCTTGAAATGCCATGGGGATCCCCTGGATGCACCTGCATCCCTGGTTGAACGGTACGGTGATGTCGCGGGATTCGGGAGATCTACGAATGACATCGCCATCAAGGCTGTGGGAGTCCCGATTAGCGCCGCAATGTTGCTGGCAAGAAATAACACATTTATCCTGGGCGGATTTGCCGGGGCTTTCCTTTTATGCCTGTTCTTCCTGACCTCGTTCCAGATCAGACGCCTTGTAATTAACCCGGTAGGTAAACTGAGAAACGGTGTTGAGAGCCTCGGTCGGGGAGATCTGGATTACCGTATCGAAATTCACAGCCAGGACGAAATCGAGGACCTCGCTAACTCCTTTAACTTCATGGCTGACAAGCTCAAGGATTCATACGAAGACCTTGAGCGTAAGATAGCCGAAAGAACCGACGACCTTGAGACGATCATCGAATCCAGTCCTACCGGCCTGGTTGTTGTCGATATTGAAACGAGGAAGGTTATAAAGATAAATTCCCGCGCGCTTAACATGATCGGCTGCGAGAGGGACGAAGTGATAGCTGCCCCTTGCGCGGACCATTTTTGCGACAGATGTGACGGTATATGTCCTGTGCTTGATTCTGGTGAATCTGTCCAGGGTGTTGAGCGTACCCTTACCAATGCCGATGGCACGGAGATCCCAATTCTGAAAAGTGTCGTCCGTGTCACAATCGATGACCGTCCATGCCTGCTTGAGACCTTCGCAGACATTACAGAGATTAAGGAACTCAATAAGACCCTCCAGACAGCAACTGAAAACCTCGCGGAACGAGGAAAACAACTCAGTATTCGGAACAGGATGTCAAATATCTTCCTGACTACACCTGAAGAGGACCTTTACAATGAAGTCCTCAAGGTGGTCCAGGACGAATTAAAGAGCCCCCTCGGATTGTTCGGTTATCTGAATGAAAATGGGGCGCTTGTGCTGCCCTCACTGACGAAGGAAATCTGGGACCAATGCCAGGTTACGGATAGATCGCCGGTCTTCCCACCTGAGAAGTGGGAAGGAATCTGGGGCCAGTCGCTGGTTACCGGCAATACCGTCTGCAAGGACCCGGGTCTGAACGTTCCCGAAGGTCATATTAAGCTCAATCGCGCACTTTGTACTGCCGTAGTGCACCATGGAACCGTCGTTGGACTGCTCCTTGTCGGGGACAAGGAAACTGATTACACGGAATACGACATCGAAGTGATCGAAACCATCGCGGGACACATCGCGCCGATCCTTCACTCCAAGCTCGCTCGCGAACGAGCAGACCATGAGAGGAGACTCGCTGAGATAAAAGTACAGGAGAGCGAGGAAAAGTACCGCCTGCTGGTCGAGCATCAGAATGACATGGTCATCAAACTCGATCTCGAAAACCGTTTCACGTTTGTAAGCCCCACGTTCCAGGAATTCATAGGTAAAACCGAGGAGGAACTTCTCGGACAGGAATTCCATCCATTCATCTTTGAAGAAGATATCGATATAACACTTAAGGAGATTGTGACCAGCCTCAACTCCCAGCCACATACAGGCTATGTTGAACACCGTGCTTACTCCAAGAACGGTCTCAGGTGGATTGCCTGGGTTGGCAACGGAGTCCTTGATGAAAAAGGCAATCCTGTCGAAATCGTTGCAGTGGGCAGGGATATCACCGATCAGAAACTGGCTGAAGAAGAGTTGCGGAAATTCAAGACGATCTCCGACAGGTCCAGTTACGGCGCTGCAATACTCGATCTTGACGGCACCCTGCTCTATGTCAACGAAACTTTTGCCCAGATGAATGGTTGCGGAATCGATGATCTTGTCGGCACTTCAGCCGAAAAGCTCTACAGTAAGGATCAGTACAAAAAGGTTGTATTTCTCAACGAGAAACTGATGCAAGAGGGTGTTTACTCAGCGGAAAAAATCTGGAACGTTAGAAGTGACGGGAGTACATTCCCCACACTTGTGAATGCTACGCTGCTTATAGATGAAAACGGCAGACCGCTTTACATTTCTATGACTGCGGTCGATATTTCCGATCTGGTCGGCGCACAGGATAGGCTGGAAGCTGTTGTCCAGCAGCTGGCAAGTGCCAACGACCAGCTTGAAATGGCCATCACGAGGGCGAATCAGCTTGCAGAGGAATCCGCTGCTAACGCCCTGGCGAAGAGCGAGTTCCTCGCGAACATGAGCCATGAGATCAGGACACCGCTTAACGCTGTCATAGGCATGACTGAACTTATCCTGGGTACAAAACTGTCGGTCCAGCAGCAGGAATACCTCAGTATCTCCAAGTCATCCGCCGACACCCTGCTGACCCTGATCAATGACATCCTGGACTTGTCTAAAATTGAAGCGGGCAAGCTATCTCTCGAGAATACTGAATTTGACCTTGTCCAGGTCGTTTCCGAGATCACGATGTCGTTCGCACATAAGGCTCAGCAGGCGGAACTCTCTCTTAACAGCAGGATTGCCCCAGACGTCCCCACAGACCTGTACGGAGACCCGACAAGGCTCCGACAGATCCTTTTCAACCTTATAGGTAACGCTGTTAAGTTCACAGAAACCGGTGGTGTTACCCTTGAAGCATCTTTAAAGGAACTCGAGAATAACTACGCTGTAATCGAGTTTAATATCACTGATACAGGCATCGGTATCCCGCCTGACAAGGTCGATAGAATCTTCGATGACTTCGTCCAGGCGGACGGTTCAACTACAAGACGTTACGGCGGTACCGGCCTGGGCCTTGCCATCTCAAAGCGTATTGTCGAAGCAATGGATGGTGCTATAAGCGTTCAAAGCAAGCTATATTCCGGCTCAACCTTCACTTTCACCGTTAAGTTTGGGGTACCGTCAGGTACAGGCGCTGCCAGTCACGAGGAATTCGAGATTCCCGCAGGTCTGAATTTCCTCTACATTGGCGATCCCAGCCACGATCTCGAGACCATCCAGGATTCATGCGAGAAAGTCGGGGCACACCTGACACTTGTAAGTCACGACAGGATCGACCCGATTTCCATTCAAGAGCGCCTGAAACACCATGTCAATTTCAATCTCTTTATCCTTGACCTTACCACGGATGGATTCGACGGCAGGGAAATTCTCAAGTCGCTGGGCACTGACGAAAATTACAGGCTGACACCGATCGTCGCGATTGTCTCTGCCGACCTTGGTTTGAGTCCGGATGATTTGAAGGAGCTTGGCTGCGACACGTGGCTCTACAAACCGATCTCGAGTCTCGGTCTCAATGTGATCCTGACAGATATTCTCGAGCATCCCGGGAAGGTCAATCCTATCCATGCTGACCGTCATGACCCTCTCGATCATTCCGATCCGTCCCTCAAGGTGCTTGTCGCCGAGGACAATCCCGTTAACCAGAAAGTCGCGGTGGCGATGCTCCAGAGGCTTGGTCACTCGTACACCCTGGTGGCTGATGGATTCGGCGCCTTGCGCGCTCTGGAAAATGAGGATTTCGACCTCATCCTTATGGACGTCCAGATGCCCAGGCTGGACGGTATTGAGGCTGCGAAGGCAATTCGTTTGAATCCGCGTTACAATAACCTCCCTATCGTTGCGCTGACTGCCTACGCCATGGAGGGCGACCGTAGTCGAATCATGGAGACCGGTATGGACGACTACCTGCCCAAACCGGTGAAACTTGCCAGCCTCCAGAACATCATTGAAAAATGGAGAGATGGCAGAATCATTGACCTCGCAGGGGAGGAGTTTGAAGAGATGAGTCCGGATGACGAAATTACAGCCATACTGAACGTTGAGCTCGCGCTGGAGCAGATTGGCGGCGATCGCGATCTACTGAAAGAGGTTTACGAAATTTACCTGGCCGACGTCCCGCGTAAATTCGATGAACTGAGGGAAGCAATCGACGCCGGTGACCTTGAGACGGCAATGAGAGCTGCACATTCACTCAAGGGAGCGTCAGCGAGCATCGCCGCCGAAACCGTCAGGGCTATTTCGCAGGAAATCGAGCAGTTTTCCTCGGACGGTGATCTTGATAAGGCGGCAAGCATGGTCCCGGCCCTTGAGACCGCGATGGATCGCTTAAAAATCGAGCTGGAAAAGATTATCACAGTCTGATTCCTCACCACCTCCTGCGGAAACAGCCATTCTTCGCTTTCATTTCGACACATTTCAGGTGTACACTGAAACCATGTCTTTCGAGCCGGACCTCGAACCCGCTCCGCAGAATTTCCGTGACCTCTTCACCGGTCAGGCGCTCAGCCACCTTGATGAGATCGTCCTCAGCTGGCGTTCCGGCGGGCATCCAATCTCATGGCTCGATGACTCAGCCACCTTCGAAGTCTGGCTCGATGAAGGTCCGGCTCCATTTTTCAGGCTTCTTGCGCCAGCCGATGGTTTTCCCGCAAGACTGGAGATGGATGTCACCGACGCGACCAATGCCGGAATACCCCATGCTCTCGCGCTTCGCCTGTGGGCAGAGTTGGCGGACATCGGCAAGGAAGTGGAGAACGACCATGTGCCCCTTCGGGTTTCCCTGGGGCTGTTTTCACGCGGTGACCGCAAGGTGTTCCTCGCGTACGCCCTGACGATAGCCAGACAGATTGCCCGACCCCCCGATATCAAGTGAGAATATGCCTGCCCTGAACCTTCCATATGAAAAATTCAGCCTCGAGGCAGTAATTCCCGACGGAATACGTGTCGAGACCCTGATGCCCGCTACCTCAAGAGGATTCGATGATCCCGGGAGGGCATTGTGCGAAGCTCTTGATTCACCTGTTGGCTCTCCACCCCTTGGATCGATCCTCCAGGATAAACCTGAACGGGTCCTGATTATCGTGCCCGATCATACGCGGGTCTGCGGCAGGGAACGGCTGGTTCCGATGCTCCTCGACTTACTAAACCGGGGCGGTATCCCTGACGACCGGATCAGGGTGATCGTCGCGTCCGGATCGCATGTGCACCCGCCTGAGGACAGGTTCAGGGAATCTGTCGGGAAAGCTGTCGACAGAATAGAGGTCATCAAACACGACCCTGAAGGTCCGATGACCGATCACGGGACCACATCACGTGGTACACCGGTACGGGTTAACGCAATTCTGGACGAAGCTGACCTGATCATTCCATCCACTGCCGTCGTCCACCATTATTTCGCCGGATTCGGGGGCGGCAGGAAAATATTCGTACCCGGACTCGCATCGCTTGATACCATCGCGGCCAACCATGCACTGACCTTCGATACATCAGGGAAGGTGCCCGGACGTCATGCATTAGTGTTCTCCGGAAGTCTGGACGGTAATCCTGTCCATGAGGACATGCTCGAAGCCGCTCAACTGGTTTTGAAGGATAAAAGACATTTCGCTCTGGTATCTGTAATCCTCCCGGACAGGCAGTTCGGCTTCTTCTCGGCAGGTAATCTCGACAGCTCACACCGTAGAGCCTGCGAATTCGCCGACGCATCTAATGGCGTTGACATTGACGGCCTTGCTGACGTTGTTATCGCCTCGGCGGGTGGGGCTCCGAAGGACGGGAACATTGTCCAGTCCCACAAGGGCATGGACAACGCGGTCCGGGCACTCAAACCTGGTGGAACACTGCTCTACGTCATGAGCTGCTTCGATGGTCCCGGACATCAGGCGATCACTGACTTCGCAACGCTCGATCTCGACGCTGTCAGGCAGCGTTTGAGAGAAAACTATATTGTCTACGGCCAGACGGTCTACGCCATCAAGGAGAAATCAAGGACTTTCAGAATAGTGCTCGTTTCAGGTCTGGAAAATGACCTTGTCAGGTCACTCGGATTTGAGCCGGCGTCTGATATTCAGAAAGCTGTATCCATGATCGACAGTGAGCTCACCAGTGCCGGGCTGGTTTATCATCTCCCGAGGGCCGATATCACCGTCCCGAGAGGTTTCCCCACTCACTAATGGATTGTGACAACCGCGTTGCTGTGGTAAAATCCTAGTGTCACTCCGGGCCTGCCGGAGTTGTTTGGCTTGGCCCGGATTCGCTTATCGAATCGAGAGGTTTTCCCCCATGACGATTCAAAACAGGTCGTTTAATCGACTGATCCACCCAAATTTTGCAATTCTGCTTTTATTCCTGATCCTGGGAACGGTCTCATGCTCCAGCGGTAACGGGGGAGCTGTCGCACCACCCGTTGACTCTGAAAACAGGCTTACAGATAACGTCTTCCTGACACCCGGGCACAATGCTATCGCCTACGCGCGTATCGATATCAACCCGGACACATGGGAGATAAATGTCATACCGCAGCACACTGTCGAGAATCACCTGAACCTCACCGCTTTCCTCTCACATGCCAACTGCCCTGAAGGGGGCTGCATGTCATGGACATTGGTCGATTACGACACCGATGAGGATATCTACCTTATCGACGTAACGGTCACGAACCCGACAGTCTACACAGCCTTCGATCTTCGGATCATCCTCGACTGGCTTCCGTTCAATGACAACGATCCTGAAAATATCCTGAGATGGTCGGTCGAGAATCCCGACAGCTACACCAGCATCTGGGACCCCGATCCGGAATGGTCCCTTACAGAACAGTGGCTTAATCCGTTTATTGCTTTCGAGAAAGAGGACATCAAGCGTGAGTTTCTGTCAGATCCCGACGGTGACGGTCCCACGATCTACTCCGATAAGGAACGGCTGATCCTGAAGATTCCGGACGACTCAGGATGGGGCATGCCGGGTGTCATCCTTGACGCGTCATGGCCCGATCACTGCAAGGAGCCGTTCGAAATCCTGGCGATGGCTCAATCTGAGGATCTACCCCCGAATACACAGGTCTCATCTGTTAATTTCGAGTGCGTTGTGGCCGACTGGCAGGAGAACACGATCGACGTCGACCTGTTCGTTGAAATATACGACAAGGAATTTGACCCGCCATCGGGTGTCTGGTACCAGATGTACGAGTGGCCAACCAGCGGTGACGATGCGTGGCCTCCGGGAGATGGCCTGCCGCCTTTCACCGATGAGGAGATCCAGTTCCTCATTGATTACGGCGAGTACGAACGCTCGACCCTCAGGAGATACTGGACCAACGTTTACAACGAGGACGCATGGGGTGACCTTGTTACTGATGTTGGTGATTACCGCGCCATTGTCAGGGCGAGAAGTATTGATACCGATGGTGACGGTAACGACAAACTTTACAATATCTACCCGTTCGAGATAGGACTAGGTGGGTCCGGCGGGAATAACGACAACATGCACATCATTGCGTTTTCGAGCTGGCGTAACGGCACCGACTCGGATATCTACGCCTACCAGTTCATAAATAACAATCCCGGAGTGGTCACCAAGCTTACCGATGACGGTGGCGTGATGTCAGAGGAACTCGAGCCTTCAATTGCTACTCTCGCCGGGGAACAATGGCTTGTATTTGCCACCAACAGGGAGCAGCTTCCCGCTGGTGGTATCAAGGGCGACTTCGACATCGTAATGATGAAGCTGCAGTACAATGTTGAAGGTCAACTGATAAATCCAAACAGCTATAACTTCCAGCCAACCCCGCCTGATTGCGAGTGGATAGCTACGTCGGAATTCAACGAGCGTGAGCCGGATATTAATCGCTCGGCAACTGACGTCGCATACACACGCAACTTCAACGGTCAGAATGAAGTGTACAGGTGGAACCCGGCGGGTCCGATCACGCCGCAGAGAATAACCGCCAACTACGCAGACGATGAGGCACCGCATTTCGACCGGGAAGACCCTCTCAATGTGCTCTGGTTCCATTCGGATCGTTCCGGTGGCGGCAATGTCGAAATTTACTGGATCAATCCCATTAACCAGGAATCCAGTTTTAACTTGCCCACACGGATTACGTTCCATTCAGGCTTCGATGGATACCCGGCCTCAATGGGCGTGGGCGCTCCCGGCATCTCATGGACCACAGACCGCCTTTCACCGGATCCGGGACGTTACGACATATTCTTCTATAATTTCCTGATAGAACCCTTCAGCATCTCGCGGTTTGAAGAGGATCCCGTCGATTACATCGATTCGTTTTCCTCGTTCTCTTTCGATGGGACATGGGTTGCTTTCACATCGGATCGCAAGAACGAAAATATCGACATCTGGCGGGTCCAGTGGGATCTCGGTGGCGGACCGGTATTGCCCCATCCCACGAACCTGACACGTGTCACAAACGCAAGCGATCCCGACATGGATCCGAACTATGGCGGCGGCGGTCCTTAAATAACCCACAAATTGACAATACAAACCCGGGATCTGATCCCGGGTTTTTATTAACCCTGATTCGATCCAGGGTTTTTTCCTTTGTGTCTTCCTTCGTGCCCTTTGTGTTCTTAGTGGTTATCTTTCTTTATTGTCACCAGGATCACTTAAAGCAATTTTCTCTGGATCCATCCGCTTCCCAGATCGATCAGGCTGACTGTCACCAGTATTAGTATGAACGACGTCGATACCTGTGAGTAGTGGAACATGTTGATGTTCTGCTGGAGGAAGACTCCAATACCCCCCGCCCCGACAAAACCGAGTATCATGCTCATCCTTACGTTAATGTCCCAGCGGTAGATTGAATAGGCGAGGAACAGGGGCCCGATCTGCGGCACAACTGCGAACGCCACCGTCTGGACCCGTCCGGCACCCGTTGCCTGCAGCGCCTCTATTGGTCCGCGATCCACGTTCTCCAGCGCCTCCGCGAACAGACGTCCGAGCATCCCTATAGAATGAAATCCAAGTGCTAATACTCCTGCTGCGGGTCCGACCCCCACAATCACTGTGAAAATCAGTGCGACAACAAGTGCAGGGATTGCCGACAGGAAATTGAAGATGAAACGTACGATGCCGTATACCGTCATACTCGCAGGATTCGAGCCGACGATGTTCCGGGCCGCGAGAAATGACAGCGGAAACGCAAACACGACGGCTATCAACGTCCCAAGCAGTGCTATCTCGATCGTCTCAAGCAGGTCGGGGACAAGTATTCTCATCGTTCGCGTTGAAAAATCCGGACGGATCAGTCCACCCTTACGATGAGTAACAGCCACCATCTCACCGTCGACCTCGCGCATTACAGGGATCATTTCACCGTCGACTTCCTCGGTCACAGGCTTCTTCGCGCCGAGAAGAATATTGAGTGCGGCCTCCCACCTGTAATCCGGGGTGTCGATCTCGATTCGGCCCTGGTCGTTACGTGAAAATTCGGCCATCTCGGTGTCGTGTGCCGAGTACCCGAAGACGGCAATAATCACTATGATCGCCGGGATCAGCCAGTACTTCGGTCCGGGACGCTTCAGCTCCGGATACCTGCCCAGGATGTCCTTCATGCTCGACATGCAGGTGTGATGATACCCCGTACGGTCCGCAAGGGCAATCCTGCATCTTCTTCCGCAGGTTCACCGGGCATTGACACTGTTAGAGATTGAACCTTATTAAGCTCCGTGATACAGTCAGGCTTTGAAGCTTGTACTTCAACCGGATGGATGGGGATCTTACATGCGTCGCGTTAACATCTCAGCATTCTCAATCACATTTTTCTGCTTGTTAATACTGACCGGGTATGTGTTCGTTCCGACCCCCGCACATGCCGACCCTGAACCGTTCACAAATTACATCACTGAGATTCCCCTGAGCGAATCCGAACGCATCGACGCTATCCGCTTCCTGCAGTCGCGGATAATCCAGCCGTCTTTCACAGATGAAAACGACGGGGACGTGATTCCCGGACGGTATTTAGTTCGCGGCGTACGGGTCCTGATGCCGTCCGACGGTGACCAGGGTGTGTTTTCATACCTTGTCACGTACCAGATGTCGGTTCCTGACAACAGGGCTTATGATCTTAATGATTTCTACTCTGTTGCAGGCTATTTTCTCGTGATGATTACTCGGTCCGGTGATGAGTTCGAGATTATCGATGAATATTCACTCATTCCACGTGAACTTGTCCTCCGTCTCGACCTCCAGGCGGTTCCACCACCTCCTGCACTAACCCCGATCCCCGGGCTTTTCGATTTCACCGATGCCGTCTTCGATGCGATGGACCCCGACCTGATCGACTGGCGTGCCGCACTGGTTGGAACAATCCAGCCGCGCATGGAGTGGAGAGACCTTACCGGTGATGGGTACCTTGATTGCGTCCTTGATATCGAGGGCTTCGTGTTCCACCCAACAAGCTACTACATCGTACTGGTCTCGGTTGATCATGGGTTCATCGAGGGATTCAGGTCATGGGGATTCGAAACCGATTTTAAAGAGATCGAACGCGACGGCACTATGATACTGAAAGCGGACCGGTATTCTCTAAGCGCCAACGGTAATTACCTGATGTCATGGCGGGATTTCTACATCTGGAACGGGGTCCGGTACATTATTGCCAACCTGAATTTTTCAGATGAGTACGATGATCTGACGGAACCGCTGGTGCTGCTTGCCAACGGATATCTGAACGAGGAAACTTCTGAGTTCGACGGAATGAGCCGTTACGCGATCAACCTGACACGGTTCGCGTCCGACTCCGGCATACCGACGGAATTTTATTACAATCTTGCAAGGATCGAGGAATACCAGGTTGATACATCCGCAGCACTGACGTGGTGGACCACACTTAAAGATTACCTGGACGGGGAATACGATTCGCAGGCTGATACCGACTACTCCACCATCGAGCAAACGGTTCTAAACATGAGACCGGACTACGAGGACTGGCGCGATCAGCTCTACTCCGCGGCCGAAGCCGCACTGGCAGAGAATTGAACCGTCCTCGCCAGTTACCTTCCCAATTCAAAATTTAAAATTCCAGGAATCCCGAACGCTTTCCGTTTTTCTCATCAGGTTTCTGCGACGGCTTTCGAGCCGGACCTGATTTGTCCGCAAATGTCGCATCGGGTTCTGATACATCCTCGCTTGACGGGAATGGTGGCTGGTTTCTTTTCAGTGGTCTCGGTTTCTTTCTGAATTCCGACGTTCTCACCCTTCCACCTGCGGATACTTTCTTCTTCGTCTTTTCACCAATCAGCACCGCCTTTACAAACGGCACCTTCACCGATGCGAAACCGATCATCACGCCCATTCCGCTTGCCACGTAATCGACACCAAACTCACCGGCGGGAGCCAGGATCATAAAGAGCACCTCAAGCGCACAAAGGCAGATAACCACGTAGAGAATAGGGGTCGGAAAAAGACCGAAGATCCATACCGGATCGCGCGGCCAGTTAGCCGCGTAAACGACCATGATCGCGAAAATCGCTGCGCTCATTGTCGACGCCGGCACGACCGCGAACGGTGTCGGCAGTCTCAGAAGACATGCGAGCAGCGCTGCGATGAAGGCAACCAACAGGTAGAAACGCAGAAATCGGGGGCTTCCCCACTCACGCTCAACCTTGGGTCCGAAAACAAGCAGGTAGAACAGGTGGAAAAGGACGATCCAGAACTGGCAGCCTGCTACAGATCCGATCCACTGGGCTGTGAAGAGCTGCCACACGTGCCCCCGTACCACATCCGATGGTTGGAGTAACATGCCATCAATGATTACTGCGATTGCCGGGGTTAGTCGCAGAAGCAGAAGTGCTGCGACCCAAACCGCTGCTATGATTATCAGGAAGAGCTTTGTGTACTTCGCTCCCTGCGTCCAGCCGCCGTGCATACCGAGACGGTATGTCCGTTCGTACTGCCTGTGATGTTCCGATTGCGGCTGGTAACTCACGTTACTATCCTATCACGTTTACGTTTTATCCTCATAATAAAAATCCGGCTAATTCATGCTTGACCAGGGCCAATGACGGCTCTGATTTTTACCCTCATTTTTACATGTCCGGCTGCATTGGTTCGTACTTCTATGTGATATATTAGTCTGTATAGACTGCCGTACGAAACAGGGGAGGTACTTCATGAGTCTCGAACACGACCTGACCCTCACCGACCGCGAGAGAGTTCGCGAAACCCTGTCACAGCTTGCAGGCAGGCTCAATCGCAAGCTGAACCTCCACGACCTGATAGACGAATGGCGCCACTTCGTGGTTGCCGTCAACCAGGAATACCGATGGTCCCTTGAGACCTACAACCGTGACGTTGCCATCCGGGATGTACTTGAGGAGATCGCCGAATCGCTTTCCATGTCGGGACGTCAGAGGCTGATGGACGATATCAGGGAATCCGACCAGGACTTCATTCTCGCCACGTGGGACCCCGACCGTCCACTCGATACATTCTCCCCACAGCTTGAAATCGGCTGGTGGCAGTACCGGGTGCCCCGTTACCCCGGCGGGAAGCTCTTCGATGACCTGCAGGAACTTGGATACCCTCCCTACATACCTGCCGAGTCTGATTCGAACTCCGATCTCGCAGGGGAATTCATGGATTTTGAGATGCAATCTCCAGATACGATTGTGCCTCCGGATTCCCAGGCTCAACCAACATAAGCTGCCTGAAATACCCCATTGCTTTTTCGTTATCATCGCTCACCAGGGCGTCAGTCCCGTAGAAAATCAGCATTTCACCGATCCGCCACTGGATATCGACCTCCGGCTCCCACAACCAGCGGTCGGATTCCGTCACCAGCGCCATGTCGGGGTTCGAGATTGCATTGCCTCCCCAGAAATCCCAGCGATAGGTCTCGGGAAGATCTGGTTCGTGGAAGAATACACCTGTCTGAACGGACAACTGGTCACTGGTCAGGACAAGCCATTCCTCGTAGTCCGGAGGCTCGAACGCAAACACGAGACCTCTCCGGGCAAGCGCAAGGTCCTGCAGCTCCGGCTCCTCGAGGAAGCGTGAATTGAAGAATGTCGTGTTCACTTCCCTGTCCGGGCATTGCTCACGCATCCTGATGATTGCCTGGGCCATTGCTCCACCCACGTCCGCAAGTTCGCTGAAGCTCTCAATTTCACCGGACCATGTTGTCAGCTTCACATCCGACCGATATCCGTAACCACCCATCGTGTTCGGATGGACATTGTGCAGATATAAAAATGGATACATTTCATCGCCTGCAAGCACCAGCACCGCATTTTCCGGACAGGAATCGAGCACATTCAAGCCGTACTCATGTGCAAGGGTGCTCCCGGACCGATCACCGTACCTGTAGTTTCCGGTCAGGTTCACGGCAAGTGCAATTATTCCCAGTACGAGCACAACGAGCCTGACCTTTCGGGCATCGAATCCTGACATCTCCAGCGAGGCCATGAGGTTCGCTGTACCTGCACCAATAAACACTGCAAAAATGAGATTCAGGGGTAGCATAAGGCCGTAGCCTGCCGTGAGAAGGTTGTAATGCGGAGCCCTGAGGATATCACCCGACGGCACAAAATGAATGACCAGAAAATAAAGCCCCCATGCCGTGAAAAGAAGAAGCCAGTTATGAAGACGTCCCGGATCACCTCTAATGGGCTCATTTTTTTTCGCTTTCTTCTTTTGCCGTTTTCTTTCAACGCCGGGACGCCTGTTAATTAAAGGTTTCAGAGGGCGGGCTCCCAGAACAATTCCCAGGAATCCCAAAAAAGCAAGGAGGTAACCGAAGTCACCATTGACCATGTTGACATAAAAGATGAACACGTCAGCCGACGTAGTGACATCGTCACCAAGCGCTTCCTCGGTACGTGTGAACTCCCTCTGCTTAGCGTACACCTGGCGGCCGACAAAATTCACGAAGTATTCCAGCTTAGACTTTGTTGTATATCGTCCTTCATGCAGCATTTCGCTGTCACTGGCGTGCATTCTGGAGTATTCCGCCTCGGAAACGAAATTGAGCGGACCGTTTATCGAGCGGTACTCCACGATGGGCAGGTAGAGAAACGGTGCCAGGCCCAGTATGAAGACCAGAACACAACCGATCCACTGTACTGGTTTCATATTCAGAGACTTGTTGAGGACCAGCCAGACCGCGACCGCCGGAAGGAAGAGAATTATCGCCTGATGATGCGATATTCCCAATCCGATCAGAATTGCGAGCAGGTACGGGTCTCCCGGACGCTTCTCCTGAACGATCCGGACAGCGATTAGAAATATCAGCAGTATAAAAAGACAGGAGAGTGCATCATTTTCGGCAATTTCAGCATGCCACCAGAACACGCGGCTGAAAGCCAGGGCTCCGGCTGCAATAAGCGCAGCTACAGGCTTCCTTGTCAGCCTGTTGACAAGCGCGAACATTACAGCAAGGGCACCAACGGCGAAAATTGCGGAAAGTAGGTTCGATCGCCATGCGGGTACGCTGTACTCATGCACCTGTATCCAGATCGGGGGGATTGGAATTCGCTGCACCAGCCCGACAAGCATTGTGTAAAGCGGGTATCCGGGCGGGTGTGAGACACCCCAGATCCAGCCGGCGGTCTGGTAATCACCGGTATCACCGAAAACGGTCGATGGTGCGAGCCCCTTCAGGTATACAATAAACGGTACTAACAGCAGGACATACCACCATCGTGGATTTAATGGCGTTTTCATTTCTGTTGTGTACGTTTAAGTAATAAGCCTTATCAGCTCATAAGAATAGCCTGACAGGATGATATGTAGCAAATAAATTCAGGGCAAATTGAAATTTTGTTCGCAAAAATCCCCTGAATAAGTAAAATGTGGCTGGTATTATTCTTAATTCACTTTAAATACCGACCAAACATTGTATAATTGCAACAAGGTAAAATGATGTTTCGAGCGTACTCCTTAAAAACCATTCTTTCAATTGCTTTGACTGCGACGGTACTGTGCCTGATCGGATGCAGCGGTGGTGGCGACCCGATCACCAATCCCAACGATCCATTCTCCGATGATCCGTACCTCGACCCGTCCGACATCCCTCACTGGACTCCCGACGTCCAGAACGAACGCACACAGGTTCAGGAGGACGAATGGCTCGTTACCGACGATAATGTCGGCCTTCACCTGATTGTACACCGTCCGGAGGACTCGTCTGCCGCTAACCAGTACCCGGGACTTCTCCTCATCCCCGGTGGACTCCAGCCGGGAGCAGCGTGGCATGCGAGATGGCGAAAGTCCAACGCGTGGGAGTTCGTCGATGCAGGCATGATTGTCCTGTTGTATGACTCGCGCGGCAGGGGCTTTTCCGCCGGTGACGAGGACTACAACGGTCCGGTTAACCAGGATGATCTCGCTGACATAATCGACTGGTTCAACAGTCGTGAGGACGTGCTTTCCGGTGGAATCGGGATCGCAACGTCAAGCTGGGGAATCACTGTCGCTGCCGGAACACTCGCAAGATACCCGGAGCTTGACTGCAGGTTCCTTCTCGACCTCGAAGGCGCGCAGGATCGTTACGTCATGACCCAGTGGAACGATGAAAAATGGCTGGGAATCATGCACGGCCATGTCACATCCGACGATGAATTCTGGGATACACGTGAGGCGATCACTTACATTGGGGATGTTCTCTGTCCGTATTACAGGATTCAGTCGGGCCTCGATCATGCGATGGATTACTTCTTCGTCGATCACGCAATTGAGCTGGTAAATGCTGCTGTCAACGGCGAGAGCTCATTTGTCCGCATGAACGAGATGGAACCCGGAATCCAGTATGACATGGCCATCGCTCAGACGTACGACTGGTACCCGATCGGTGACCTCGATAATATCTTCTTCGACATGGTCCTCAGAGCGATGAGTTATCACACGGAATTGGATTAAATAAAAAGAAACTGAAATAAATAGAGGCACAGAGAAGGAAAGGAATTCACCACAGAGGCACAGAGAGAAGAAAAAGAAGAAGAGTTAAGCAAACAGGCTTAATTCTTCTTCTTATTTCTAATTCTTACCTCTGTGTCTCTGTGCCTCTGTGGTGAACTCTTACAGTCTATCTACCACCCGACTGGCTGTTCAATCAACGCATACTCACCCGGACCCGGACTATCCTGTCTCGGCCAGAGCGCGATATCACCAGTGTCCGGATTGATATCCATCGAGTGGTAATGGTTCGTTGAAAGTGCAGTCGGTCCCGCGAGCACATTCAAATCCTCATCGATTTTCACCAGCTCAATTCCGCCCGATATCAGGTTTCCTGAAATGACAATCCTGCAGTGAGCCACATCGATGTCCGACCAGTCCACAGCCATGTCGCACGGTCGCGACGGGTATGTTCCCCAGTCGAGGTCACCTGAGAATATGCCGTTGAGACTGCCCGTATATACCGGCGGTGACGAACTGATGTCGTACGCCCTGATTTTGCCCTGCTGTGCGCCTGTCAGGACGAGCAGCGTGTCACCTGGTATGACAATTACCTCGGTCGGTGTTCCCCACGTCTCAGGCAGGAGGAATGAATCCGCGGTTTTCTCAATCAGCGTCCCCGGTTGAGGTCCGTCAGGCGTGAAGTGCTTGATCCCCGGCGCGAATCCCATCTCGGGGAAATATGCGTTCCAGAAACCACCACTGCCGTCCGTATCAAGGCAAAAAATAGTGCCGTTCGACGATGCATCGGTCTGACCCGCAAGCTTCCCTGATGTCGTGTCCCAGACCTCGATAATCGACGGAATGTCGTTCCACGCGATGAAGAACTGACCGTTCTCCTCTGAGACGTCGATTGATAACGGCACAGGCCACGATCCGATATGGGGATTACCCCATCCCGACCCTGTGAGTCCGTGCCCATCCAGTGGAGTCAGAGTATCTATTATGTAGGTTGTAACTACGGTGCCCGCGAATCCGCTGATGTATCCAAGGAATTCACCGTCGGCATCTGTTCCCGTGTTGTGAACGAAAAGTGCATCGTACGCGCCCATGTGAGTACCGCCGCTGAAATCTCCGGTTCCAAGGTAATTGTTATGGAGGTTGCTGTTGCATCCCGTATACTCGAGGACCTCAAATCCATCAACGAGGGTCCCTGTGCCACCACCGGGATTGATTACTACCACGTTCCAGAATCCGAGTGCAGCGCCTGTTAGATCGAAATCACCGTAGATGTGCTGGCTGTCAACGAAGACAATGTCCATTGCATCGATGTCGACCTGCCCGGCTTTCTGGAGATGAAGCGTACAGCCGTCCTGGAAGTTCTCGCCCACGACCTCTGCGTTATCGACTCCTGAATCCTGTTCGCCGGTGTCCGGATCGATGCTGATGACAATCGGATCCTCCGGCGGACCATCGCCTACCGGGATCGTGAACCTGCCGACACCGTCAATCGGACCTGTCAGCGGGTCATCATCCGGATTGCCGCAGATAACCATCAACTCGGCACCCATAGCCGGATCGAGTCCACTGTTGACATTCGAAATCCCGAATTCCCAGTGAGCTATGTCGCCCATGATTGTGTCTGGCGGTGCAATAATCACTCCTGCACCGTCCTGGCATTCTGGACTCGCGTACGCCACCGACCACGGCTCACTCCAGCCCTGATGGTCGTAAATGTCAACGCCAATCGTGACAACGCCGCCTGACGGCCATAGCTCACCTGAAACCACGCTGAAGTCGAAGCGATAGGCCTCAGGACAGTTTGCATCGGGTTCGAAATCGTCCAGTTCCCACGGTGCAGATCCTACCGGCTCCTCCCACGATGCATCGACCGCATACCAGAACCGTAGTGGTTCAGCAGTATTGAATTGAATCTCGTATGTCCTTGAAACGGCATCCCCGGCAAAGAACGCCCTGCGTCCGCCATCGTCCTCACTCTGGCCTGCCGAGTAAAATGCCTTGAAGGCATTAAGGTTGTTATCCGGATTAGACCACGTTGGTGGTGGCGGGATCATGGTCCCGGGTGAATAACCCAGAATTCCGGGCAGCGTGTAATCTATTGCGTTGAATGCCGTCGTCCAGCCATCGTGATTGAGCACCGATGGGTCTCCGGCTCCTGCGCGGGTTGTCAGCATGCTGAAAATATCGAAATCGTACGTTCCCTCAAGCAAAACTATGCCGCGCACATCGAATCCGGTGTACTGATCAAGTCCCGGGAATGGATGGGTCAATGCGAGTGTGACGTCCATCCCATAAGTTTGCGGAATTATCGGCGGCATGATGCTCAGACAAGACGTGCACGGCCCTTCCTCGAGGAACTGCCTGACATTCGCATGAAAAGTTCCCTGCCTGATCTGGTTGATTGCGATTTCGAGTGAAACGGGGTCTATTACTATTTCCCATACACCCCAGAGGTAATTGTCTGAACTTAACAAGGTACTTTGCGGAGCCTGTGTAAGGTCCTGGCGGTCAGTCCCACCGTCAGGTGATATCGGGTCCGATACCGAGCAGCCCCAGAGTAATACGACTGAAAGCAGGACAACAGAAATCATCGTGTGTGTTCTCATCGTTTCTCTCCATGAAACCACTTTAAGTTACGTGTAATTGTATTGTGAATTATATCATATCTCAGGAATTAAATCCGGCGAAAAATGGGCTATAAAAAGCGTTTCAACACGCATGTCGCATTGCATTGAGTATTTTAAGATACTTACCTTGACTCCATTTTGCGAATATGTAAAACTGTCGTATACGTCACCCGCATTTTATTACCAATCGACTGAGTGCCTGACAAATAACAATGTCAGGGAACTTTTTCCACTACTGGAGGGGTTTGAATGTCACCCAAAAATATTATACGGCAGATCGAGGGCAACATCGTGCTGCCGGAAGTCGTGCACAGGCTGAGGGACACTGGAGAACCTGTCAATGTCATCTGCTCACTTTATGAATCCAGCAGTGTTGATGAGGTCCGGGAATTCCTCGAGGGCAACAAATTAAAGGTCACTGTATCCGGACATACCGACTATTACGTTTTTGCCACAATTGAAAATATGGATCAGGTCAACCTGATTAACCTGACCAAGGTGAAGCCTGAACTGAAGGTTAAAGGGAAAAAGGGTACAAAGAAGAAGCCTGTTAAAAAGAAGAAAGAGAACCAGCGTGTGATCGGACACGTATGGCTTGATAAAAAATTGATGTCCTGCGTCCGCGATTCTAAGAAAACCATCAACGTGCTTGCCGCGACACACCTGTTCAAGGCGTATGGCAAGGATATCGGGTGGGTCGTGATGGATTCCGGCGTCGATATCAACCATAAGTGGTTCACCAGAAACGGAAATTTCGACAAGGGCGGCCAGGAGGATTTCACTGGCGAGAGTGATGCGGGTTACTCTGATCCACACGGCACTCACGTAGCGGGCATTATTGCCGGTCTTGCATACGACGTAACCCTGTGGGATTTCAAGGTTCTTGGAAAGGATGGCGGATCATCGAGCATGCTGATCAGGGCAATGGAAAGGGTCAGGAAGATCAATGACCAGGCCGGGGAAATGAAAATTCACGGGGTTAACATCAGCCTTGGCGGTCCCGTACCGATACCCAGTTACGCATGCGGATGGTCACCTGAATGCCAGGAAGCAAACCGGCTGATGAATTCCGGCGTGCTGGTCTGTATTGCGGCCGGAAATGACGGTTATAAGGCTGTCGCGACAGTAGTTGGTGGCGATCTGGACATCTTCAGCACTTACATTGACATGGGTATAACCGATCCCGGGAACGCAGAAGAGGTGATCACTGTCGGGTCTTGCCACAAGGACCACCCGCACTCCTACGGACCGTCGTTCTTCTCCTCGAAGGGTCCGACCGGGGACGGAAGATTCAAGCCCGACTGCCTTGCACCGGGGGAAAATATTGTTTCGGCTGAAGCCGGTACTTCAGATGGTACGATCGAGATGGACGGCACGAGTATGGCAACCCCTCACGTATCCGGTGCACTTGTGGTATTTCTGTCCGCCAAGCCTGAATTCAAGGGTAAAGCAAGAGAGGTCAAGAAATTCCTCCTTAATACGTGCACCGATCTCAACAGGGACCGTAATTTCCAGGGTTCCGGGCTGGTCGACGTCCTGCGCATGATACAGAGCGTGTGACGTCAACAGGGATGCCCGGTTACATTATGTCAAAGGAAATCAATCATGGAGTTTAAAGTTACATTCCTCAACTGTGTCAGCCATGGGGATTGCGCGATAATAACCTTCAAGGAGGGTCGCAGGAAAGCGTGTATCGTGGTCGATGGCGGTAAGACAATCTCCTGCAGTGACGCTCTTACGGATTACCTTGAAGGGGAAAATGTTAAAACTATCGACCTGCTTGTGGGCACGCATATAGATTCGGATCACATTTACGGCCTGTACTTCTTCACAAGGGATCAGGTTGAGAGTAAAGAGGCGGGTAACGATTACATTAAGATCAGGGAATTCTGGGGAGCACAGCCGTCGAAGTCTATGTTACCTGAGATCGACCATGTATCCTATACATCACCAACGGGTTCAGAAGATAAGTTCTCATGGCGACGTCTTGTTATTCAAAGTGTCGGTCAAAACGATAACCTGATAACAAACCTGGGGAAGCTTGAAACGGACATCAAATACCCATCGCTGGCCGAGCCCGTTGATAACCCGTTTAATAATATAGACATTGAATTGCTTGCACCCGATGTCCAGATTCCCGCGGACACAATATCGAAGCATGCCCTGGGTATTACCACCCGGGCCAGCACTGATAAACAAATTAAAATCGAAGACCTGGAGAGCCTGAAACTGGCCGTTCATGCGAACATGGAGCTCCTGGCCGAGGAAGCAAAGCGTAACGCCAATAACCAGAGCATCGTGATCAGGCTCAAACCCGCTACGGGCACGAATGAAGCAAAGAAATGGACATTCCTGCTCACCGGTGACGCTGAGGAGAAATCGTGGGAGAGGATGCTGGGAAATCCTGACACCGCACCGTCACTGCCAGCCCGTGTTATTAAAATCCCGCATCACGGGAGTGTGAACGGCATCACGGAGGATGGGGTAAAAGCTGTCGAGCCTGAGTACAGTGTTAACTCGGTCGGAAAGGATCACCCGATCCCGGACAAGGAGCCGTTTCAGTTCCTCCAGGCTCACGGTTCAGTGATACTGTGCACCCAGCGGAACCAGAGCAGTAAGAATAAAAGTGACTGCTACGATATAGCCGCTGAATTCTGCCCTGCACTGGACAATCCTGAGTCCATAACATTCGTATTGGACACCGACACTGGAGAATGCACCATTACACCGGCAGCGAGACAATGTAAATATGACTGGAACTGACCTTTGCCTGAACTGGTTTTGAAAAACCCACCTTCTGATTGTAATTAATCAGATACGGTTACCAGTCATTAGGCTGCTCGATTATTGAGTAGCTTCCCGGTGAACCATCGATCTCATGCCAGAGTGTAAGGTTACGTGTCTCGGGATTAATCGCCATCGATTTGTAATGAGGTATATCGAAATTAACCGGACCAGCCAGCACATTCAGGTCGGCATCGATTTTCACTAACTCTACACCCGTTCCATCAATATTACCCATCACAATTATCCTGCATTGAGATTGGCCGGGATTCGACCGGTCGATAGCCATGTCGCACGAGACACCCAATCCCATCATATTGTATATCAGGTCCGATGAAAAGGGAGACTGTAATTCCTTTACGAAAACACCTGGATCAACACTGACATCGAATGAAAAAATATCACCGCGCCAATTCAATATAAGCAATTTCTCGTCCTGAATCGACAGAATTTCATTTATTATGCCTACATAGATTCCCCCATACCTCAAACAATATATGGACTCATAATTCTCATAATCATTGGGAATATAATGATGAATACCATCCTGTTTACTTGTACCCGTGACTGCAGCCCAGAATCCATCGGTGCTGTCAATATCAAACGCATACACCATTCCGTTACCCCAGGGATCGAGTCCTATATCATCAACTGACATACCAAACAGGTTTGTTATTCTAATGGTCGGACCTCCCCATGCCACGGCAAACCCGGGTATCGATTCCAGGTACTCAACTGAGTAGGGAGCCTTGTGCCAGTTGTCAATCGGATTCTCCCAGATTGTTACGCCTTCAGATGGATCTGGGGTATCAACATTAAATGTCAATCCGCTGACACCACCAGGCTTTGTCTCGTAGGCAAGCATCCGGCCATCATGCACCGTACCTGAGCCTTGGACGAAACATGCGTCCCAACCCTCTAAAAGATAACCATTCTGAAAATCACCGTTGCCGAGATAGTTGCCGTGAATTACATCATTGCAGCCGGACGCGTCCAGAACTTCCAGGCCATCAATAAATACATCCGCGGCAAGATCAGAGTTTGTGATCACGACATCCCAGAATCCCGTTTCGACTCCAATGAGGTCAAGATCTACTGATATTTGCCAGTTATCTATGAACTGTATGTCGGTAGCAATGATATCAGGCTGTCCGGAACGCTCCAGATGCAGCGTGCAGCCGTCATAAAAGTTCTCACCTTTAACGGTAGCCTCCTGAAGGACCGAATAGTCCAACGCCTGGCCGGGACTGAATGAGTGGATCATCGGTCCCAATGGCGTTTCCGAAACCGGGATCGTATATCTTCCCACACCTTCAATTACTCCATTAAAGGGATCACCATCTGCGTAATCGATGTAAAAGACAAACAACTCCGTTCCAAGCGACGCATCAAGTCCCCCGTCAGTATTGGTGATTATAAATTCGTACGTTGTATCATTTCCGTCCCAGCCGACAGCATAATCATCGATATCAATTTTAATTTCACCCGTTACATCAGGGACTGCAATCCAGGCGCGGTCGTGATGATACTCCCCGTTATGGTCCCAGGCTTTAACTCGCATCATCGTCGCGCCACCATCTACATACAAGCCCCCGGCGATCTCTTCGACATCAAACCTGTACGCCTCCGTGCAATTCGCCCATTCCTTGAAGTCATTCAAAGTATAGGGTGGATCATACATGGGTTGGGCCCACGAAGCATCGACCGCATACCAGAACCGGAACGGTTGACCCCCTGGAATTTGGAGCTGGTATTTCCTCGTTACGGAATCTTCCGGCAGGAAAGCCCTTCGTCCACCCTCATCTTCGCTTTGCCCTGATGAATAGAATGCACGAAATGCATTAAGGGTGTTAGTTGGTTCTGACCATGATGGCGGAATCCTGGTTCCGACCGTATATCCGAATACTCCTGGTAGCGTGTACTCCTGCGCGTTGAACAACCCGGTCCAGCCGTCCGGGTTCAGTAGTGCTGGATCACCAAGCCCTGCATGAGTTGTGAGATATGTTTTTTCTTCTACAGTGAATTCATAACTACCCTCAAGCATCACAATACCCCGGACGTCGAAGACAGTGTAAAGCATGTAGTCGAAAGGATGGTTGATTGTGATATCCACGTCGGCACCGTATGGTTTCGGAACCACTGGCTTCTCGAAGGTCAGGCAATCTGAACACGGGTTTTCCTCTATGTACCGCCTGATGTTCAGGTGGAAATTCCCGTTTCGGATTTGAACCACCTCGACAGATAACTCAACCGGATCGATGACCACTTCCCAGATGCCAAGTTCGTACCTGTTTGAGCTGACCGCATTGGGATTTTGCTCAGCGGATGCTTGCGATGGTAATACTGGATTACCGTTGGAGCATCCTGCCAGCAATAGGACCAAGACAAGTTGGATTACTAGTATTCCGGATCTCACCTTGTCCTCCTATCACACACTTTTCTTTCTTTTCTAATTATATAATGTAGTCAGGCATAATTGAAATCCGAATATGTAAAAACCCACCTGAATCAGGTGGGTCTTTTTTAAAGCTATAGCAACCAAGACGTTATTGTCTTATTCATCAGAGAGACCAACTTCCCGACTCGCGTAGGTGTAGAGGTAGTGCTCCTCACCATTCAGCAGGGCCTTAAGCTGGTCCGCTACTGCTATCGCATCGAGAATTTCAGGCCCGTCCCCATATTTTGAGTCTATCATTACTGATTCAAACTCAAATGGAGTTCCTAGCGTTCCGACACCCAGCGGGAGCGCCCAGTTAATTATAAATCTCGCGTCATCGAAGAAGCTCTCCTCAATCAAAGTAAGGACTAAACATCCTTCTCCGGATACCCTTGGGTACACACCCTTCAAAGGATCAACGGCCGGATTCTCGCCTTTGAGCCCGGGAAGTCCGTTGAGAACTGTTCCTGTATACGATCCGGGAATCAGGTCCAGGAAGGCATCAAGCAGACACGTCGGATCAGTCTCTTCACCTGTAGCAACAACAACCGTTGTAATCGCGATTTCAGTGTTCAGTGAGTTTATCGCAATTTCCACTGTCGGCAGTATCGATGCATCATCCACAAGCACCACTATCTCAGGGACTGCAGGCTCCGGATCGATCGTGAACTGCAGCTCGATTTCACTTGCGAAGAACTCCCCGGTATCTTCAATACCGAACACCCGTACGGGATTACCAACAACCAGGTGCTCCCCGCCCACAACTGTACCGGACAGATCCCTGATCAGTGTAAGCATGCTCAGCTGGAACGGGATGCCGGCGACCACTATGACCGATGTATCACCAACCGTGTAGTATTCATCGATCGTACCCATTCGCTCAATATAGTGCGTGGTCGGTGTTACGTCCTTGAGCACGATCTTCTTGGCGGTTATTACATCACCGCTGCGGATTCCGGTCACTGTAACGTTCTTGCCGATTTCAAGCTGATCCTGGTTGACTGTGTTGCCCAGGATATCCTCTATTACCGCGTTCTGATAACCATGGAACAGCACGTCACCAACAAATATCGTATCTGTGGTCAGGTCCTGGATGACGCCGCTTCGCACGGTCTCGAAATTGCCCTGAGGCTCGGTCGGCAGCGGTTGCACGCGAATAGTTGTCGCGAGGTTGCTGCCTGCGTAAGTCACGTAATTCATTATTACCGTCCTGCCAAACGACAGGTCGGCAAGCGACAATGCTGCGCCGGTAATACTGTTTTCTATGTTGGTCGTCGCCCAGACTTCAAAGAGCGTCCCCGATACGGTGATCGAATTCGAGCCGGTGCTTGTTACGGTACCGACCGATTCGATTGCCGAGTTGTAGTTAAACGGAATGATCACCGGCGCATGTTCATCCGGGATGCCATCATGATTGGCATCGACCGCGATTATGTCGTCGAATAAACCATCAAGATCGAGGTCGTACCTGATCAGGTCGGTAATGAAATCAAGCTGCATCCGGATCTTTCGAGCGCCGTTGGGACCGTCGTAGGTGTACGTAACCTGCAGCGTATTGTTCAGCGGTTTTTCCACGTGACACGACAGCAGCGTGCCGATCCCCTGTGTGAGTGACACTGGGATGTTAAGGCTGACCGGGGTGGTGTCGAATCCATTGTTTTCCAGTGGTGCATCGACGATGAACCAGAGGTTAAAGAATGCAAGGTGCTCATCTTCAGTGATCTTGAATACGTAATTGCCGTCTGATGAAAACGTTGATGGAACCTCGGGATCGCCCGGATCAACGCCACCAATGTCATCCCCTGGATCCACAATACGCAACGTAACTGCGCCGGTCGATACATCAGCCTGGCGCTCTACGAGCGGGACATTGGGATCAAATGAAACGTTCCCCATCAGGGAGGCGTCGGAGGGGGGGGGAGGCTGAATTTCCCCGCCCCCCCCTCCGCATGCCGTGAGCAATGCCGCAATCGCGACAACGCTCGCAAACCAGCAGACGCCTCTAAGCAGGGTGCGGTTATATCTATTCCATTTTTTTAAGCCGTGTACCTGCATTATTTCATCCAACCTTCCATCAATCGTGACATTACATTCAGCTGTACACACTCACTAATTAGTATACCAGCAACATTACAGTTCACCGTATAATTCTGCAAGTTCGTCCAGGACATGCGGATCGTTCAGCACTTCCTGTAATGCCATGCCCAGACGTGTGGCACCGTCTATGATTTCACCTTCCTCGAGTAAGCTCCAGCTCAGCCGGAACCCCGATGCGTCCTGCTTGCCCGGCCAGAAGAAATTCGCCACGGCAAACTCGGCTCCGCGTTCCCGGCAGTAATGGTATAACGCAAGAGATTTCAGCTTCCTGGGCAGGTTCACCCACAGGCTGAATCCCCCCTGCGGCTTGGTCCACGTAAGTTCTTTCGGGAAATGCTCCTCCATCGTTTCGAGAAGCGCATCCCGTCTTGACTTGTAAATCCTCTTCGTACGGCGTAAATGCTTATCGAGGTATCCCTTCAGGATGAACTCGTGCATTATCACCTGCAGGAAGAAGCTGTCTCCCCGGTCGCACCCGCGTTTCATCCTCACGAGAGGCACAGCAAGTTCACTCGGCAGCGTTGCCCAGGCAAGCCTGAGTCCGGGCAGGAAGACCTTTGAGAAACTACCCAGCCTGATAACTGATCCGGCTTCATCCAGGCTCTTCAGGCTCGGGACCTGCGGACCCTCGTAACGAAGGTCCTGCGCCCAGTCATCCTCTATTATCGGTACCTGGTACTCGGCGGCAAGTTCGAGGAGTTTCTTCCGTCGGCTGGTCGACATCACTGTCCCGGTAGGGTTGTGGAACGTCGGGATGGTGATAATCGCGCTGATTTTACCCTTCTTGAGGATGGCCTCGACTTTATTCACCTGCATCCCGTTGTTATCGACCGGAACACCGATGTACGGGATCTTTCGGGCGATGCAGAAATTGAGAATTGCAGCGTAGGTCGGTTGTTCGACAATTACCGACTTCCCCGGATCATGCAGCACGTTTATTAAAAGATTCATCCCCTGCTGGAACCCGGATACCACGACCACATCGTTCTGGCCGGGTTTCATCGCGACTCCGGACAGTGCTTCCTTCTTCTCGAGGTACTCGACCAGCGGCTGGTACCCCTGCGGGTGACCGTAGTCGAAGAAAAACGCTTTCGGGTCCCAGAGAAGCTGCTGCGTGATCTGCTTAATCTGCTCGAACGGGAACAGCCGGCTGTCCGGCAGTGCCTTTATGAAGCTGATCGGCGCCTGCGGCTGTTCGGTGGCCTTTCTTTCTGGCGGGAGTGAGAAAAAGCCACCGGGGATCTGGTACGGTGACCAGTCCATCGCGGCATCGGATGCTTTTACCGAGTCAGGATTTTTATCGGCAGTGTCGAGGTCTGCTACCACCGATCTGTCGACCACGAATGTCCCCGACTGGGGCCGTGATTCGAGATAACGGTCTGCAATCAGCTCCTGGTAGGCGATAAGGACTGTTTTTCGGCTTACATCGACGGTTTCGGCAAGTTCGCGTGAGGATGGGAGGCGGGTTCCAGCTGCCAGGAGGCCTTCATCAATCAAACGACAGATCTCGGCGACGATCTGCCGGTAGAGGGGGACAGATTTTTTCTTGTCTATTTGGATTTGCATCCGTAACCCGCCAATTCTAACTGCCCGTGTACCGATTCACAAAAAGAAAAAGGGTAACCCTTATTATTTCTACTCGATATTTCGGGGGCGAAGGGGGCGGGTACCGGGTTGCGAGGAGGCCTGCATCGATAAGGCGGCGAACTTGGCAACTGGTGCCGGTAGAGGGGGACAGGGGCATTCTTGTCGATCTGGATGCGCTTCCCGTACCCGCCTACCCTAACTGCCCGAAATAAAACTGTATCTGTTAAAACCTGGTATTCGATGTAAGTGTTGTCTTTCCTGGGTCTTCGAGCTGGGGGGGCGGGTACCGGGTTGCGAGGAGGCCTGCATCGATAAGGCGGCGAACTTTGGCAACTGGTGCCGGTAGAGGGGGACAGGGGCATTCTTGTCGATCTGGATTGCTTCCCGTACCCGCCAACCCTAACTGCTCGAAATTTCTACTCATAATATAGACGAATTAGAACCACTTGAAAACATCCAATTGGACCCCAGTTTTAGGTTACCAGTTTCATGAAATTTCACCCTTTTTAAACATATTTATTGCACTTTAAACCAGTTTTTCAGCCCGGTATAGCCAATCGAAAATAGCACCAATCGACGATTAATAGTGGGATTTCACCTTTGTCCCTGACTGCGAAGGGTACCACTTTTTAAGTTGCGAAATCGATGGTAAACATGCAGACAATACCGTAGTAAGTACTCGCTTACCATGGAAATCGGGCTGACTGACTTGCCCACTCGAGGCTATCGTCTCATCCTTGAGTATTGAGATTCGGAGGACTTCAGGTCCGTTTTCTGCATTAAATATTAATCACATATATGGTACTCTTTCCCGTCCATGGTGCTTCAAGGAGGTACTAATGTGGTTCCCTGCTATCGGACAATAGTCGCTTTATCACTCTTCATGATCGTTACATTAGTCACTCCCGGCTACGCGGAGGTGATCTACAGCGACATGCCCAACGGAGGCTGGTCCATTCAATGGGACGGCGGGATGAATGGCTCGGCCCTCGACATCGTTCTCGATGGGGATAATTTCCTTTACGTGGTCGGCTGGACCGACAAGGATTTCCCCGGCACTGTTAACTTTGGATTCAGCAATGCTGCTGACGACAACGATGAGTCGGCATCTGACCAGGGGGAACCTGTGTGGGGAGGATTTCTGAGTAAATTCACGACCGGTGGAATTAACGTCTGGACAGTCTCGTGGCCTGCGGTGGTAAACCAGGTGGCTCTGGATGCCGATGGCAATATTTATGCAGCCGGGAACTACATCGAAGTGACCGATTTCGATCCGAATCCGTTCGAAGAAACAATACGCACTGGCGATGACGGTTACCTTTACCTGTCAAAGTTCGATTCCGATGGGAATTTTCAGTGGGTTCAGACATGGGCTGCCTATTATCCCGAGGAAATCTACGGCATTGAAATCGGACCCGACGGTGAAGTATATGTCATCGGGAAACATGCGAGCGAATGGCCATACGAAACTGCCGACGGCACAACGTTAAACGCTGACTGGTTCGGTGGATACGACATATTCCTCGCCCGGTTCGATCCTGACGGTAATTTCAACTGGGTGCGTTCGTGGGGAAGCGATGATTTCGAGGTCCCGGGAGGAGTTTCGGTCGATAACGATGGACTCGTGTGGATCTGCGGGACAGGATTCGGTGAGATCGACCTCGATCCCGGCCCGAATGAGGATATTTTCGATTACGGACTGGACGGTGGTGTATTTATCACGGGCCTGAACGACTCAGGTGAGTTCGTGACTGGAATCAAGTGGCCTGCAACGGATGGATTTATCGAGTGCAACGACATTTTCGCGGTCGACTCCACCACTATATACCTCGCGGGTGATTTCAACGGAGATTTCGACCTTTTCAACGATGGGGGCGGCAGCGAAACCAACTGGCAGACTAATTCCTTCATTGTGAACATCAGCCTGACTGCCGGGTTCGAGTGGGCGAAAGCATTTTACTCAGGCGACATCACTCGTGCATTCAACGTGAGCACTGACAGGGACGGCAATGTTTATGTCACAGGTGACTTTTCGGGTACCGTGGATTTCGATACCGGTGAAGCATCCGCGATCGTCGAGACACAGGCGGAGAGTGCAGCATACCTTGCTGTTCTCGATCCTGACGGGGAGCTTCTTCGATACACAACCTACGGGGACGAGGGTTGGAGTTACGTATGGGGCACGGCGGTCGATCGTGACGGAAATGTATACGTGACTGGTGATCTCCATTACGACTGGCCGGACCCCGCGGGTAACCTGACTGTTGACCGGATCTATATAAGCAAAATTCCAGCGACAGACTGATGAGAGGGTAAAATGTCAGAAGAAAAATCCAAAGATGAAACACCGAAAATTAACATTCGGTTCCTTTTTGTTATGTGCAACGACATCGACGCGGTGCGTAATTTTTACACGGAACTCCTCGGGATGAAGGAAGTATCGTACATGAACGACGAATCATGGGGATGGCTTTCATACGAGAGCGAGGGTGTCGGTTTCATGTTCTTCCGCTCCCCTGATGAAATGCCGGTCCCGGAGGAATGGGTTTGGCAGCCAGGATGGGGCGGTGACATCGCAGGGACGTCATGGGCGATAAATGTCCCTGAAGAGGACTTTGCAGAGGTCTACAGGCGCATGAAGGATGCTTCAGTTCCCATCTACGACGGTAAACCGGTCTGGCGTCAGGATTCTTACTGGGGCATGACGGCAAAGGATCCGATGGGAAATTCCGTTGAGATCTATTACACACCTGCGGAAAAGCCCGAATCAACCGATTGGCCTGACAAGAGCGGTTGAAGAGCCTTATAAACAGCGTCAGAAGCGTATCCCCATTTTTTATTTCCCTTAAATAATGTACAATTCACATCCCTGCGGATTGCGATTGAGCTTGAGCAGCCTGATTGGCTGACGATATGGTTCTTATGGAAGGTATTCATTATCTGGGAGGACAGTAAATATGCCCGAGGCAACTCAGTTAATCCAGGGTATCAATAACTGGTGGATCCTCAAAGAGCAGCTCGATGAAGAAGGTGGCGAGAGCGATGTCTGGTCATCCTACGACTTTTCGGAGTACCTGCGGAAGGCCGGCTTGAAGATGGAGACAATCAGGGTCAATCCCATGACCCGTTCACGATTCCTCAACGAATGCGAATTCCTTTTCAAAAAGCCGCAGTACGCGGTGAAATTCCTGAACAATCCAACCCCCGATTCACTGAGCAGATTCGGTTCCGAGACGCAGACTCTCATGAATCTCGACGATCCGCATATTATCAGGGTCTTCGACTACAAGACCGAGATGCCTGCTCCGGAATCCGGGGAGGAAGAGGAAGGAGAGGAGGATGGCGAGGAGAAGCAACCACCATATCCACCGTTTTACGTGATGGAACTCATCGAAGGGCACACTCTCAAGACCAAGGCGGAGTTCGAGAAGGTCTTCGAGGGCAATGAACACGAGGCACTTGCACTGATCGTAGAAATCGCAAGCGCACTGAACACAGCCCACAAAGCGGGGATAATACACCGTGACCTGAAACCCGAGAATATCCTGATCAAAGACGACGGGACACCAATAATCATCGACTTCGGAATCTGTCACGTCATAGACGGAAGACGTCACAACCTCACAGGCATTGAAGCCCCGACTGAGTTCTTCATGCCTCCGGAATTGTCGGTCATGCAGATCAAGGAAGGCGATGTCTGTGGAGCCAGCGATATCTACTCACTTGGAAAGCTGCTCTACTACCTGATCTCTGGTGGAAAGCAATTACCACACGACTGGCACCATCGGGAGGAATGGGACCTCAGGAAGACATCCAAGTCGAAACAGATGGATTCGGTCTACAAGATCCTCGACAAGACCCTCACACCGAGTGTCGTGGAACGCGTTCAGACTATCGACCAATTGCTGAACACGATGAAGGACGACCTTGTCGGGGGTACACAGTGCACGTTCTGCAAGGACGGCTATTACCAGGAACTCGACGACGAAGCGACGTCGACAATGTGGCCCGGCAGCAGGAGCCAGGAATTGTTGGAATTCCATCCGAGGCTGTTCGTCTGCGACGTATGCGGAAACCTGCAGTATTTCTCAGAGAGCAAAATCCTGGATAAACACAAGGCGTAGCACCGCACGGCAGTGCGTCCAACCTCCACGTACCCCAACCCCGTAGCACAGCACGGCAGTGCGTCCACCCTCCACGTACCCCAACCCCGTAGCACAGCACGGCAGTGCGTCCACCCTCCATTTACCCCAACCCCGTAGCACAGCACGGCAGTGCGTCCAACCTCCATCTACTCCAATCCCGTAGCACCGCACGGCAGTGCGTCCAGCCCACCAGAAAAAATCGAAATATCCCCATTTTTTTTTCAGTTTTTACATTTCCCAGCCGTTTAACCAATAGATAGCGGTGATGTCCGTGGAAGAAATCAACAAATACCTGACTCGACGAAAATCCCGCCGATTCAAAGACCATGACTATTCCCATCCTGGTGCTTACTTCTTCACCATTTGCACCGAAAACAAAGAGTGCATCTTCGGCGAGGTAATCGGTGGGATAACGTATTTGAATCAATTCGGTGAAATCGCAAAGGAAGAGTGGTTGAAGTCTGCAGATATACGAAGGGAAATCGACTTCGACGAATGGATCATCATGCCGAATCACCTGCATGGAATCATCTTCATAAATGATTTTTACTTCTGGGACAGGCAACTCAGTGGCAAGGACAACTCAGTACTGATTGGCAAATCTAAACTCATCAGGCTCCCGAAGTCCTTATCAACATTTGTCTCTGGTTTCAAAGCAGCAGTCAGCAGACGGATCAATGATCTAAGGAGTACACCGGGGGCTACGGTCTGGCAGAATAATTACAATGATCACGTAATTCGCGATAAGGAAGACCTCGAGACGAAACGGAATTATATAATCGAAAATCCGATGCGCTGGTGGGAAGATCGGTTGAATCCAGTAAATTTTTAGCACTTTGCATTAGCCAAACATCAGACGCACTGCCGTGCTGTGCTACGGGGTTGGGGTACGTGGAGGTTGGACGCATTGCCATGCGATGCTACGGGATTGGGGCAAGTGGAGGTTGGACGCATTGCCATGCGGTGCTACGGGAATATGGGTGTATTCGTCATGAAAAATCGATCGAGTATTATGGCTCCGGGTAATTGCTTTCGTACGTGCTCAGCCATTCATCGAACCAGAACCACTGACTTACGTACATGTCGTAATCGCTGATTGGACGCCCGCTGAAGCTGTAGTACATGATCTGCTTGGGTATTTTGAAAAACGAGTTCGGCTCCTCCGGATAGAACGCGTCCTCGTCGCAGAACATTGGCGGTGTTAAGCCCGGAGGGCTGTTGCAGAAGGTCTGAAGGTCAGCACAGGTAGTTGCGTCATCGTAAATGAAATTCCAGTTTGAATCGAGCAGGTAGATATCGATCAACCGTGCGGTTGTGTGACCAGTTTCATGTGCCAAAGTGGCATGATTGATATTCGGAGCCGAGCCACGCGAGTCGCGTGACATGATTATGTAAAGCCGCTCCGTGTTGTTGAAATCTCCGGGACAAAACGATTTCGCAAATGCGAAAGAGGAACTGCCGTACGCCGTATCGACAATGTAAACATCTAGCGAATCCGGGTTCTGCACGAGTCCGTACGCGTTGTGCATCTGGTCGGGTTCGCTTCCTGACAGGTTCCTGAACGCGGGCGTTGTCATCCACATGAATCCACCCGGACTTTTTAAAACATAATTAAGACCGTAGTCGTTCCAGAAATCGTTACAGTCTCCCAGATCGGCCAGTCCGCGTGACCACGGTGTCACGGCGTTCGTACCGGAATCATCATCCGCTGCGCACCAGATAGCCATCTCGACCTGACGCATCCTGGGGTAACCTGTGTCGGTCGCGAATGACGGTGATGAGCCAGACGTGTTCCTCGCCTTGATCCGGTACTCGATCGGGTTTGCCGTTCCGGAATACCTCGCGTCGGTGTCCAGCCAGGAATCCTGGAACGTGTGGATATCATTCGAAAGATCGGGCAGCTCGATTGTAAGAAGCCCTGTCTGCCACGATGACCACACGCCCGAATCCAGCTTCCATGAATAATCCATCGATGCTTCACTGCTGAGATC
>JAUWTM010000164.1 GCA_030614715.1 Planctomycetota bacterium | reverse complement strand
CAATAAACTGACCAATAGATGTTGCGATAGACAACGGGCCACCGGGATTTGGCTGGTTGTTCCAGTTGATCGTGGCAGGATCCCACTCGCCCATTGATAATCCGATCGGCAGCGTTGCTACGCCAGGCACCTGCCGTTCACTTTCATAGACATTGAGATAGGCTTCAATCACTGTTGTTCCTTCAGGTAAATTAGGCCTGAAAAAATCCGTGTAGATTCTCGTCGGGCCGTTAGGTTCACCATTGCTGCTGGTCAACCAGCCATAACCACCAGTATTCGTTTCAGGAGTTTGCTGGACGACATAAGCGTCCTTCAGACCAACGAGCCACATGCAGTACGTGAATGGGCCACCCGGTTCTACTGGATCGTCCCCGCCCCCGCTGCCGACATTGGTCATGACACCGAGGATCGCGATCAGGATAAAGATGATGATCCGATTAAGTTTCACAACTGCCTCCTTCAAATTTCGAGAGTTTTAAATCGGGATACTGATCTGATACTAATTAATAGTAATCGAGTATACATGAGCTGACATGCAGACACAATTTTGAATGGAAACCTCGTCTATGCCGTATGCCCTCTGGTTTTAATATATATAAAATATGCGAAAATTGCTCCCAGGGCCGATGCCAGAATATCAGAGATCTCAAATTCCCCGTATAAAAAGTAAGGTTCGATTACTTCAAGAACCGGAACTTTAGAAAACCAGTCCGGGATTAGTTCGATTATCGCTGAATTATAGTTACCGTTCTGACCAAACTCTAATAATATGTCAATGACAAGCCAGAACAGACACACAATCAATCCCCAGACCTTGTTGGTGATATTCAGAGCCCCGGTTGTTATCAGTATGAATGCCAGCGTGTGCAGGAAACTTGGAAAGCTGTTCCAGAATACCCCCTCTCTTTGCGGGGTGCTCTCATACAGGCTGGCATCGGAAGGCATTAAATAAACAGCCTCAGGCTGGCGGTAAAAAACGTAAAAAATACCTCCAACGGCCAGTGCTGCCAGACCAGTAAACAGCTGACTTTTATTCAACGACCTTCTCCACGAACGCCTGTCATGCTCCAAACCTGTAGATCTCAGTATCCAGTGCTACAAACAAATGATCCGGACCGAGACGTACTTCCCTTACTTCCGATCCGAATATCCTGCTCGTTATTACATTCCCGTCCCGATCAATTATATAAAGTTCCGTTCCCACAAACAAAGCTAAATTATCATTCGCATCGATCAGCGATGGACGCGTGTATTCATCGCCAGTGCCGGATGGCAGCGGGATCTCACCGGTCTCGTTTAACTGCTCGTCGTACAGCACGATCGCGTCATCCGACAGTACAGCGATAGTTCCGTCGTTGAGAATCGACGGCCGCATGTAGAGGTTCGCCACTGGCACCTGATCCAGACTCCCCCAAACTAAAAAACATCCCTGTGCCGCCCGTACGCGCACGTTAACCATACAGGTTTGCATTCCCGTAACTGGCGCTTACGGGTGTCTCACATTATGAAGAATCATCCTGTCACTATCATGCGTAGTCCCATGCAGGGAACACAGGAGCTGTTATCTCTGCTTCTACACGGGCATGGCTCATCAGAAGTGATGAAAGTATGGTTTGATTGCCCCGAACGATTACCTCGGAATTAATACAGTGAAATTATCTGAAGTCCCGCTTCATTACAGGCGATGAAAGCATATCCATTATGAACAAAAATTCTGCGCGGCGTATTAGGTAAGTCAAGACTGGCTACAAGCCATGATTCTTCATATGGCAGGATATCATAGATTCTAAATTCACTTTGACCGATTTCAACAGATATGCATGCATATGCGTAACCATTCTCAACGTCAACACACCATAAGTTATCAGCTGGAATAGTATAAAAAATTGCAGCAGTTTCTGGGTTCGTAATGCTTACAAAAACTAAACCTAAGTCCCTATCGGCTATGTATAAGGTTTCATCCACTATATCAATATCCCAGAGATTTTCAACATCGATAATATTGATACTTTCAAATTCATAAATTGGATCGTACTTATAAATATTAACTATATTAGCTGATGCCTGAGCTGAATATAAGTAGCCATTGTACGCAACAAGGTCCCTTAAGTTAAAATCAAATGGCTGAATATTGAATACATATGCATCGTCGATTGGCTCAAGGTCTACTAAAGCCACTGAATCATTATAATCAACGTCAGCCGAAACAAATGCCACCTGATCTTGAACAGCAATATAGCCACAATCACCGATTGGAACATTGGGTAACTGCACTGGGTTCATAACATTTGTTATGTTCCAGATTGACATTGCTGACCCTTCAGGTGTTAGCACATTGTCATTATAAAAACTGATACCTAATCCAGGATCTGCCGACCTTTCCACGTGGCTTATCACCGTTGCCGATTCAGGAATTGAAATATCGACAACATCTATCCCGCTTGCACTATCAATGATCCAAGCATAGCCATGATAAAATTCTATGCCATAAGAACTACCCGGCGTACACGCCTGTCCTGCAATCTCAGGCGAGTCTAATGTTTCAATATTAAGTACTTGTATACCTCCACCCTTGGCAGCCACGTATAACAGATCGTTATTTTGAACCATATCGTGTAGGTGGCCCGGAATATCAAGGTCCAGTATTACTTCAGGTGTATTCGGTGTTGTGAAATCTGTAAGTATAAAAGATCCACTATAACCGTTTTTAATACCTAACGCTAACACAAAGTTACCAAAACGCTTTGTTGTAAAAATACTATAAGAGAATGTATTTAGTAAACCAAGGTTCTGCATGGATTCAACGGGGTCAACATCCACCAGGGTTATACCTGAACCTCCTGCGGCAGATGCATAACCATCTATTATGTCAATAGAATCTCCCCCGATCTGGAAGAGACTGTTAACTACACTGGCATCCGCGATGGGATCAATATCAACAGCATTTAAATCGCCACTGCCCAAAACAAATGCATGTCCGTTATAAAGGTCCAGACAATCTGCTTCTGATCCTACTCCTACTGTTTTAACTATAGATGCCGTATCATAAGGTTCCACGTCGACGATAACTAATGCACCAGTATCATAAACATAATCTCCCCAAACAATGTATACATGTCCATCTTCAACATGTATTTCCTTCGTGTAATCAGGAAGTTCAACAGTATTCACAACGCTCGCAGTTTCAACCGGGTCAATATCAATGATGTGCAGGACATCGTAATCCTCTTCGAGATCAGATGAAACTGCGTAAAGATACCCATCTGCAGCATCAATCGTCACTACCGTTTCCGGATCGGCCATTTTTTTAATCCAGACCGGATCCAGAGGATCGGTTATGTCGAAGAAATGCACTCCCACTACTTCCGATCCAGTTATCAGGTAGTCATTGTATTTGCAGATCATGGACGGTGAAAAATTCAGCCATTCCGGAGTGACGTTTTCGAGATTGAATGTAAGTTCATCCTGCACGGTAATTTCGATCGGCTCATCAAGTAGATCAATATAACCCTCATCATCAGTGACTTTGAACTGCACGTAATATATCCCCGGAGTGCTCCATGAGTGATAAACATCGTCGCCAGCCTCGTCGAAGGTCCCGTTGTTATCCCAATCCCATTCATATAGCTGGATCGGGCCGCCATCCGGGTCGTATGACCCGTCATCCATAAAATGGATCGGCTGGCCCGTAAACTGGATGGTGGGGACTGCCTCAGCATAAGCCTTTGGCGGGCTGGGAGGAAAGAGGATTTCGATAGATACCGGCCAATCCAGTTCGTCTACTCCCCCCTCATCGTCGGTGACCCTAATATTTACCTCGTAAACACCTTCCTCTGAATACGAATGCGAGGCATCGACAGGCCCCCCTGTAAACGTCCCGTCATTTTCCCAGTCCCACTCGTACATAATGATCAATTCATCGTCGCAGTCGTTGTCGTGGGACCCGGACGCATCGAACTGGACCAGCTCATCCACCCACGCGCTTGGTTGCACAGACTCCAACTCCGCGGTTGGCAACGCATTTTCAATATTTATTACAAATGGGACATCAAGGTCCTGTGAACTACCCTCGTCATCCGTGACGCGGAATTGCACATTGTAGTAACCGATGATATCCCACTGGTGATAAACGTCATCACCCGTTTCATCATATAACCCATCATTGTCCCAGTCCCATTCGTATGTGACTAAATCACCACCGTCAGGATCGTACGAACCATTGTCAGTGAAATGTACCGCCTCGCAAACTGTTTGAGTGTCAGGATCAGCTTCGGCAATCGCTACCGGCAGGTCATTTCCCGGGATATTCACCGTCACCGCGTAAATCTGGTAAGCGGAAAGGTCAAGCCACGTCGGAGACGAATCATTTTCGGTGTCCTCAACAGAAATTAACACCTCGTAGTCACCCGCGACCGCCAACTCGCTGTTTGTTATCACGCTTTCGTATCTCGTGTAGCCAGTGAAATCCTCGACATGAACCGTTGAGACGGCACCATCGAACAGGTCGGGGCATTCCATAAAAGGACCATAGTGGCTTGCTTTTCCCTGCCAGTCATACACATCGACAAACAGCCTTGTCTGACCGCCAAGTTCCGTAAGGCCTTCACCCACAGGCTCTTCATGAACAGCGATTTTCCACGGCTCGGGGCAGTTCGCTTCAACCGGGAAGTCAGTTATTGGATCATTGACCGGTATTATTGTTGGCTCCGCCCAGTGTGTATCGATCGCGTAGCCGAAAATGAACGGTCCATCCGGCATATCGACGATATAACTTTCCACAACCGAATCTCCAGCCAGGAAAACCTGACGTGTATTCGCCGGGAAGTCTGATGCCAGCCTCCTGTATCCGTTTAGAAGAGCGTCGGGTATTATCGCTGTTGCCATTTTCCCCTGCTGGTATCCCTCGAGTCCACCCGGCCCAAGTCCCATCGTCGAGTAGTTATAGAGAGTGGTGTAACCCTGTGCATTAACGAGTTCACCATCGCCAATCGAGAGATCGGGAGTACTCAGGAATGCGGCAGGAAAAATTTTACTGCCGTGGAACATCGCGATCCCGCGACAATCGAAAAAAGTCAGGTAAGGATTATCCAACGGATGCGTAACTTCAAGGTCAATCGAGAGTTCTCCGCCAGGAAGTACGTCCATGCCCACAATTTTCACACAATCAGTACATAGCCCATATTCAAGGAATTTAAGAACATTCCAGTGCCCGGTAACTCCCCTGGTAGGCACTACATAATGTTCGAATGTAACAGGATCCAGGTAAATTACGTGAAATGAAAGGAGAGAGCGTTCCGACAGACCTTCCTGCTGTCCGTTATTACTGCCGCTAACAAGTAATGTCGTTTCCTCATCCCCTACGATTATGGGAGGTGACGTCTGGAGGATTGATCTGTCACCACCCGAGCATGAAAGCATGATTAAAATCATACTTATCAAGACAAGTACCGTACCCGGTTTGTTAAACATGCAAATCCTCCCGTATCACTCAGGCGGAATTAACGCAACCAATTGTATCTAATAAATTCGTATTTGTGAACATCAATCAGCATAATCAACCAGGCTGCGAATGCTAAATCGGCTATAATTGAAATCTGCAGGGACTACCAAGGGAGGATGTGTTGATGGAATTACGTCACCTCTACTTCACACTTATAATTCTACTGATTCTCCCACTGTTATCCGGTCCGGGACTTGCACAGGATGCAGGTATAGTCGTCGATTTCGGTGATCCTGACATCGAGGACTGCGTACGTGACGCGATAGACAAACCCGACGGCGACATCCTCGAGTCCGACCTGGCCCACATCACCAGCCTGGCTATTATCGACCTCATAAGGTTCACTATTGCAGACATCGACATGTTTTACGAAACCCGACCCTTTGGCGATCCGTATGAAAATTTCCCGATCGATCCAGAATTCAGGCTCAATTGTGGTGAGACCACCGGTGACTACTCCGGCATTGAACATTTCCGTAACCTCAGTCACCTGGTTATCGTGACCGAGAGGTTTGACGACCTTCCCCTCATCACCGGGCTGGACAAACTTGAGCTTGCCTGGTTCGCACTCTGTCCGATCACGGATTTCAGCCCGTTAGCCGATCTGCCGGCACTGAGCGATGTCTTCCTGTACGTAATGGACATTAACAGCATGGACACACTGCGTGACCTGACCAGCCTTACACGGTTGCAAGTGAAAGATTGTCCCGTTGACGATTACAGCGCACTTGCCGACCTGCCCAATCTCAATGAATTGAACCTGGGAAGCAACGAAGATGTCGACATCGACACGCTCTCAGGACTAACCAGCCTGACCATCCTGGACCTCGGTATTAATGGGATTAATGACATTACGCCACTGGCTGGTTTAACCAGCCTGGTTTCACTCGACCTTGCCGCCAACGATATTATCAATCTGGAGCCATTATCCGGGATGGTGAATCTTCGAAATCTGGTCCTGCCGAGTAACGAAATTACCAATATCAGTCCTCTGGCCGGTCTAACCAGGCTCGAATCGCTAGTGCTTGGTGCAAATGGTATTACCGAAATCGATGCCCTTTCGGATTTGACTGAACTTGTCACACTCAAGTTTGGTGGTAACCAGATCAGTGATATCAGCGCACTCACCAACCTGACCAACCTTGCTTACCTGCGTGCCGGCAATAATCGAATCATTGATCTCGAACCAATGGCTGATCTTACGAACCTGACGGAGCTGCACTTGTATGACAACCGTATCACCGACATCAGCCCACTTGCCGATCTCATAGGACTGACACTCCTGGACCTTGACAGAAATTCTATTACCGACATCAGTGCATTGGCTCAATTGGAAAACCTTGTGGAGCTCGACCTCGGCGAAAATGAGATAAATGACATGAACTCGCTGGCCAATATGTCCGACCTGGAAGTGTTGCATATTCAACATAACGAGATTTTCGATATCAATCCACTCTCGAATTTAACGTCCATGACAGAACTCTGGATATACGATAACCGGATCAGTGACATCAGTCCATTATCAGGATATACCAACCTTGAGGTATTAATGATTGGGAGCAACCTGATAACCGATATCACTCCACTCGTGGACCTGAATAACCTCACAGTACTGGAACTTAATAATAACCAGATAGTTGATCTAAGCCCGCTGCTTGATAATGACGGCCTTGGCACAGGCACAACAATTTACGAGGTGACCTTCAACCCTCTTTCCGACGAATCAATCAATAAGGTAATACCCGAGCTTGAATCACGCGGTGTCAGGTTCTGGCCCTAGTGCTTTGCAGCAGGCGCATCAAAAGAAAGAGTGGTTTGAAAAGGGCCGAGTTATTTCGACACTTTTCGATTCAAGATCCAGATAAATATCATAATAACCCCAGAGATAAGTCTTGTTGTTCGTTACTGATTCTGTTGTTTGATTTGTGAGTCCCTGCCCTGCTTCCTGGTCTGTAGATGGTGACGTTGGAAGATCCCCGCGACCAGAACAACCAAATATAAAAAGTGCGAGCACTACCAATACCAATGCACTTGATACTGTCCTCATCGCATAACCCCCATGGCTATCAGGATTGATGCTGAGTATATCACATACATTATCTGATAATAAAAAATGTAAGGTCTGTAATACTCAGTAATTTAAATGACTATTAAAAACTGTTATAATGTAAATAATTAATTTCGAGCAGATAGTGATCCTACTTTTACTTCGCAGTGTCAAATATCGAGGTGCGGTTAGAAGGAGAGTACTATGATTCGCTGGATTTTCTGCTGCGCCATTCTTCTGGTGAGTGCACTTTTATTAATCGGTTGTAACACCTCAAATCGGAACCCGATCGCTGCCGACTTCGGTCAGCCGACATCATCTGTCATCGAACATCCCGGACAGTCCAACTCTCACCTCTGGGGTTACTTTGACGTTTACATAGACCTCGTCAACAAGTCCGTGGAATGCATCCCGAACCGTTCCGTTATGTTCGCCGCCAACATCGTTCGCTTCCTGAACGCGACCGCATCGATCCAATTCGAGGTTTGCGGCATTGCTCCTGGCTCAGGCCGGGTAGACGTTGACATCGACGTCGCAATCTCACACCCGTTCCCTGGTATGACACATTACAATGGTTACGACGTACGGGGGATTTTCATCGGCGACGGTTCCACTGACCAGCTCTGGTACGACCCGTCCATGTCGATCGCTGATAAAGAATCCCACCAGTTGATGTACGACTTCGGCGAGATAACCTCTGACCCTCATCCCGGTCAGGTTGGAATGCCCGACGGTTATACTCGATGGTGGAATCCGGACGAATTCAACGTTCCCGGAACCCTCGGTTACACCGAGGGCATCGCTGCCACTTCGGATTACTATGGAAATGCGCACATTAACCCCTGCAAGTACTTCGCGGATGACCTGAACATCGAGGACGACCTTTGGACCTTCCTCAACGATACCGGGGACTACGGCGTGTTCTCATCAGGCACAACCAACAGACGGAATTACTACCTTCGCTTCCCTGTCCCGGACCCTGGTGTGAAATTCAACTACGCCGTCATCGCGAATTGGGAAGCTCCCGACATTCATCCATCAAACGCCCCCGAAGCCGTCGCCTGCAGAATCATTGACAACTCGAGCGTTTACTACATCAGCCACACAAACCTTGGCGGCAGCCTAAAACTCGATTTCAGCCTCTTTAACTGGGAAAATCTGCCATCAACAATTTACATCGACTCACTCCTCCTCGACGGGCTTTATTACCTCAACACAGAAGAGATGATACCCATCGAGTCAGGCAGCCATTTCGCTACCTGGCGAATCAACTGGGAAGCCGACGGTGATTTCGTCGAAGGCACTTACCCTTTATGGATCATTGCCGAATACGACGGTTTCGATTACACGAACGATTTCGGAATACCCAACAACGCGGACACCGACACCCTCGCATCATTCTTCCGCTACGAGATAACTGTCGGTGATTCCGCGATCGAGGTTACTTACCCGAACATCGATGAGGAAATCCCCGCAGGTCAGCCTGTCGACATCACATGGACCTCCGCCGGCGTCGACGGCACAGTCTTCATCGAGTACTCATCCGATAATTTCGTCTTCGATTGCCAGACAATCGCTACCGATGAACTCAATGACGGGGTCTACACGTGGGACAT
>JAUWTM010000253.1 GCA_030614715.1 Planctomycetota bacterium | reverse complement strand
GCTGCAAGAGCCTGGTGGTGGTAACTTCACGTGGGTTAACTTAAGTTACGGTCAAAACTCGTAAGGCTGATATTGTTCTCCGCAATCTTCTTATCGATGAGCCTGTCCGCGACAGTCCTGAACGCCGAACTGATGGCGTCAGAGGATACCGGCACTGGTGGGAAACCTCCATCGTACCGTCAGTCGCTGGAAGCGGTCGCGCCATTCGATGTAATCACACCCGAGATAATCGAAGAACCTGAAGCGGAGCCGGAAAAGAGCGTCCTTCTGTCACTGGCCGACCAGATGATATGGGTATTCGAAGGAGAAACGATACTGCAGCGATTCCCTGTATCCACCGGGGTACCGGGGCATCGGACACCGACCGGTGAATTCAGCGTGCGTAATAAATCACCGAGAGCTTACTCGAACAGGTACGAATGCTACATGCCTAACTGGATGGCGATCACTTCCGACGGTCTGTACGGGATGCACGCACTAGATGGAACCAGTTACCTGAGCCGCCTGGGATCGGTTGCAAGTCACGGCTGCATCAGGCTGAGTCATGAGAACGCGCTATGGCTTTATAACTGGACCGAGATAGGTACGCCAGTCACGATTGTCGATGACTGGGAGGAACCGCCGGAGGAAAAAACGTTCGTGTTCAGAACTGGAAAAAGGTATTGTTACTAATCACAAAGGAAAATACTGAAAGTGTTAAAGTCCCCAATCGGGGGCTTTTTTCTCAGCCTTATTCTTGGGAACTCTCTCAAACTGACGTGTAATTTTTATAGACTAATACGATTCCAGGTCGATCATGAGACGCCTTGAATTGGTTTTACACCGCAGATTTGGTTTTATCGTGTTTTTTAGATAGAATTAATATTTTCCCCATCCGTGGGAAGCTGAAACAATGTCATATCTCGAAGGCATGCAGGAACGATTCGCGGTTATCGCACTCGGTGGGAACGCGATTCTCAAAAAGGGTCAGAAAGCGGACCCCGGGACGCAGATCGATAACCTCAGGATCGCGGTGGGCAACCTTGAATCCGCGCTGAACCGCTATACCTCGTTTGCGATCACGCACGGCAACGGTCCCCAGGTCGGGAACGACCTCCTTCGCTCGTACCATGCATGGACCAACGAGAAACTTCCGGAACTGGGAATCGCGGACTGTGTATCCAACACACAGGGACGCATAGGTCACTGGCTCTCGCTGCAGATGCGCAACCACGAGAGGTTCCGTCATTACCCGGCAGCGTGCGTGATGACCCATGTTTATGTCGACAAGAACGAGTTCAAGCCGGACGAGTATATAAAATACATCGGACCATGGCGGCCGAACGATCCGTCGACACGTGCCGAACTCGACGAACGGGGGATCGTGTACCGCGTTCCGGTCGGTCAGGATGAGAAGCTCCGCCGCGTGGTTCCCTCCCCTAACCCGTACGCGATCGAGGAATTCGGAACGATTGCCAACCTTCTCGAAAACGGTGTCATAACGATCTGCTGCGGGGGCGGAGGTATCCCGGTTTTCGACGCATCACGTATGAACGACGGTGACGAACCACTGATCCAGAGCGAGGTGGTGATCGACAAGGACCGTGTGAGCGCACTCCTGGCAGCCGAACTACTGAAATACTTTGATGGAGCAGACGTCGATCTTGTCATTCTCATGGAGACGGCCGGGCTTTACAGAACCTCTGAATGCCGTCCGGAGGACTTCATCCGGCAGATGACCCTCGAGGAGCTGGAGGAATTCATCGACACTACCGAACTCGATCCCGGATCGATCCTGCCGAAACTGGAAGCCATACGGTACTTTCTACGTGCGGGGGGACGTCATGCGTTCCTCGGTCCGCTTGGTGACTTCGAGGAGGTCTTCGATCCCGAATCCGATAAGGGTACGGTGTTTATAAACTCGGAGCAGCTGAATTTGTATTGAGAAGCAATGAATATTTTTTGGGGCCATCCTTTCTGGACAGAATAATCCCAAATTAGCAGAATTCTCAATTAATTAACAAAGGGTTATCATGGCAGGTTTGCAGGTGTTACCTGTAGATCAGCGAGTTTGGCGGTTATAAATACGAATACAAAAATAAAAAATATTATTACGTTTACCACGAGTGCAACCTGTTTAGCTCTGAAGAAAAAAACGCATGTCTTGTGAAGCGGATCCAGGTAATTGTAACGCATATGCTTCACACCCAATTCCTCCATCCGGTCAATAATTTTATCATGGAGTTTGAAACTGAATAGGTACTGAAAAAAATCGAATATAAGGGTTACGGTAGCAATTCCACCCACCGTAATGAGATAGATATGAAACAATGTGACATCAAACGTACCAGATTGCGGGAATAGTTTATCACTCCCCAGAAACAAAGCCCACATTACAGCAAGAAGGCCGAGTGTGTATTGTCTGGTTAATGTACTAACTCTAACTGAATGTAGGTCATACTGCTTCAGGAATTCATCGTATGTAACCATATCATCTCAGTACAATAGCTAACGATGCTTGTCCGTTTCTCAGTTAAAGCGAAATTAACAACAGTATCCAATTTTTCCAAGCAGCAGTCTATTTCCTGGCAATAGCCTTCCTGGCAACAGTCTTTTTCCTAGCTGTAGTCTTCTTCTTGGCTACTCTCCTCTTTGCAGGAGCTTTCTTCCTTGCAGGAGCTTTCTTCCTTGCAGGAGCTTTCTTCCTTGCAGGAGC
>JAUWTM010000008.1 GCA_030614715.1 Planctomycetota bacterium | reverse complement strand
GGAACTTCAGAACTCCGTTTATAAAGATCGATATGCCGGGACTCAGGAATCCTGCGATCCCGCTCAGAGCACCGAGGTAGAGGATTATCTGCGCGATTGGGACTGCAAACAGGTTCGCGACAAAACCTGCAAACGATATTCGTCCGATAGTACAGGCTAGGATCGGCAACACACCGATCTGTGCGGAGAAGGTAACAATTGTCCAGCCAATTATTAAGCGTATAAACCATTTCAGTGTAATTAACGCGGTATTCCGCAGCGACATAACCGGACAGAGCCAGTCGAATCTGTACGGCGGAATCGGGTCTCTAGCAGAGATACTCTCGAAGAGAGGGGCACCAAGGTAAATTATCCCGAAGCTTGCTCCGAACGAAAGCAGGAATCCGACGTCCCTGATCAGCAGGGGATTCTGAATAAGCCAGAAGAACCCGGTTGCGGACAACGTGGCAAGGCCGAAAGTCAGACGCCGGCATCCAATCGCAATCAGCAGGACGCAACCCATCGATGCCGCACGGAGAATCGACGGCTCTCCGCCAAGAAGACGCGCGAACCCTATCAGCATCAGGGCAAGAACCACCAGCAGTACCCACTTGAACGCAGGTCTCATCCGTATACGTCCCATAACAAAGAAAATCGGCATGAAAAGGAGGCTGACCTGTGCTCCGGAGGCTACGATCAGGTGCGATAATCCAGCATTGTAGAAATCACTCGCCCAGTCGCCCCCGAGACGTCGACCGCGACGTCCAAATGTGATTCCCGCAACAAGTTCACCCTCAGCGTCCCTGAATCCCCATGAAAGATGGCTGATCAGGAGATGCCTGAATCTGTTGAAGCCCTGGGAGATGGAATCCGGGTCTCTGGTTTTCTCTATGACAAGCCCGCCCGGTAATTGCCTGACCACACCACATGGACGGTACCTCAGAATTATCGGACTCTGCAGGAAGTCGGGATCGGTTATCAAACGGCCGTTTATCCTGTACCGGGCTCCTGTTACTCCGGTAAAGTCCCTTTCGACATTCACCATCAGGATTCCGCCTGTATCGATCCAGTCGCTTCTCTGAACGTACCCCTCGCGCGTGTGACCGTCAGGTCTGACCTGTTCCAACGCTACAGGCAGGAAGCGTCCTTCCCGGCACTCAAATGTTTCACTTGATGCCCTTCCGATTACCGTTAGCCCCCGATCGTACGGCAGGTTATCAACAAATAATGGTTGAGGCCAGACGGGCAGGCATGTGATCCAGATACAGCCGAATCCGTAAGCTGTGAAAAGAAGTGTCAACCAGACAGCCCGGGAGTCTGACCTGAAAAAGTACGCTGCGATGACAATTCCAGTCACGATAAAGGCCAGCACCCATGCGGATACAGATTGTAATAAAGTCTCAGCTGAGAGAAGGCCGGTTACGAACGAGATTAGAAGGATTGTTAGTCGCATGGTCCGGTTGTCGGCACCGGGTTTCTAACCATATAACGGCTGGGGCACCCAAAAGCTGACATCGCTTATGCGAAAATTTAGAAAAAAATTAAACCGCAGCCCGTACGGTGACGGGCTGCGGCGAGAGAGGGGAGGAGAGGGGGAGAATTTATTCGTCTGTTACAGGGGTACCCGCGACGTGAACCATGATCACGGGTTCTGGATTCCCGTCGGGTTCTCCGGGGTAGATACATCCCTGTGACAGGCATAAGCTGATCTCACCGGTTCTTGCATCGATAAGATCCAACGGAGTTGTGCCTTCCCCGGTGGGCCAACCGTACGCACCGAGAATGTAATCATCCGCGTAACCATCGAGATTGAAGTCGTAAGATCTGTAAAAAAAGCTTCCCGGAACGCAATCTGCACCGTTCATATGATAAAAGAATTGGGAGCGGGCGCCTGCCACGTCAGGGTTGGTCAGGCCATTGGCGCAGAGAAGCATGCCCTCAGGGTCGCCAAAGCGAGGATCGCACTGAAAGATTGGGAACCATCGCATTTCCCATTCGTTGGTCGGCTCATCCAGATCGACCTGGCGGGTTGGAGCCCCAAAGCCAGTTAGAAGGAAAGCCAGATTGAGCCGCTGTGAGCGGAGATAAGGTGCGTACGGGTTGACCGGGTAAGAATCAAGGATGCCGGATGAGAGAAGGGGGTCGGAGTATCCGGCATCGTCAAACACCGATTCGTCTTGTCCTCCGATTAATTCTTCGGGGAAATATCCCTTCTCTTCGTAATATATATCAATTCCTTTGCGGACTGAGCCTATTTTTCGTGCGAGATCGAGATCCTCGGTGGTGCCGGGTCCCTCTGGCGACAGAACCAGCGGGACCATGACAACCATCGCGATTATCGCGGTCGCCAGGTTCGCGGTAATTACAGCCGGTATCAGTCTTCTGATGGGCGGTCTTACAAGTATCAGTGCAAGTATCGGAGCTTCGATCAGGACCGCTGCGAGCATGGTAGGTACGGGAGGGAGTAACGGGACGCCGTTAATTCGGACGAACAGTAATACAACAAATCCGGTAAATCCGGAAACAAGGTTAGCCAGAACACAGGCTGCCAGGATTTCGATGAATTTTCGTCGGATGAAGAGCGTCAGGATCAAAGATTCAACTAATAACCCCCCTGCAATGACAAACCACAACGATCCGGTGATGATTCCGGTTTCAAAAAGCAGGGGATCTGCGTGTACTGGTGATTCTAAGGTTAGCAGGGCTGCTAACGCTAATGGCAGGATACGCGCAGTGAGCGGGATTATTCGACTTCGCAGCCGGGCTTCTATTCCTGTAGCCCTCATTTGTACTCTCCTCTTGCGACCGGCCTGCTGTTCGCGAGGCCTGAAGCAAAACGTCACTGAAAGAGATCGATAAAACAACCCAAGCGACGCCGTCCGGAGAGCCGGGTAACATTCAGGAACCTGCCCTGTGTTGTGGTCCGCACTCGACGGGTGTTATGCAGCTAAGCTTCTTTATTAAATTTACCATGTCGAGCCGTAAATCGATCATGTTATGCAGAAAAAAATACAGCTCTATGGCTTTGTATTTCAGATTATTCAATGCAATAAGGATGCCAACTGCCTTGAAAAATTATCGTGCCGGCAGTTTCAATTGTAAAGGTTCGGGTTTTTCGCAGATTCCATAACGGATTCAGGGGTTTGGAGAGTGAAATTTCAGCGGATTTAATATTTTTTAATCCATAGTTGGTATTTTTATTGCCACTTATCTGGTGCAACTTGATACAATCATCAGCACCGATCCGGACAGGATTTCACAATGTCTTAATCTTAATCCCCGGGTGCGGAGGAGCGGTAAGAGATGAAATTCCAAAGCCGTTTTCTGTTTACACTGTCACTTGCAGGTTTACTTTTGTTATCACCAGTCATTACCTCAGCCCAGGACGAGATAATCCGGTCTCCCGAGGAACTTCTTGGAACGGAGGGTGAAGCTCCAACTGTCGATGCAATCGACGAGCTGTTTATCAACTGCAGCGAGTGGGACGAGGATCATCAGCCTGTGCGGGATTCGAGCAAACAGGCCCTGATCGATCTGGGTGAACTCGCGGTCCCGACCCTCCTCGATCACTGGCTCAGCTCGATTGATGTAAGGCGACGTGTCACGCTTGACGAAATTATCGAGGCGATAGGGTACCCATCGGCACAATACCTGATCCTTTACATGCAGGATGAGGACTGGTACACAAGGCGTCACACGGCTTATCTCAGCGGTACTGTCTGCTATGCAGAATCGCTCGAGGATCCGCTTGCTGTCGGACCCTTCGAGGAGGATCAGCCAGCCATCGACGCTCTCAGTTCAGCGATCGATGCAGAGCAGGACTGGCACGTGCTCGCGACACAGGTTGGAGCGTTGGGTAGATTTCGCGATCCGGCCCAGATAGATAAGCTTGCGTTCCATCTGACACATGAGGAACAGGCGATACGCCTGAACTCGGTAGTGGGACTTGGAAAAATACCCGATCAGGAAACTGTACCGCACCTTATCCACGCATTTGCGGACCCGCTAACGACCGTACGGCAGGCGGCCATACTCGCACTATCTACTAAAACGATGGGTAACCTTTCGTTTGAAGCGATTGTCGGGACCTCGATTCTTTCACCATCGGGTGAAACCGCAAGAATCTGCGCGCTCGAAACACTGAGAAGGTATCTTGGTAACATCGCGACAGAACAGGATGAACATGCGGAGGCGCAGCGTCAGCGTGCGTTCGATACCGTACTCACGGTAATACACAACACACTCGAAAACGATCAATGGCTTGCGAGAGCGTATGCAGTCGAGGTGATCGGGTACACGTACGATGCGGATGCCGTGGGATTTCTTGAAAACCTTGTGAACAACGAAGAGCATCCTTTCGTGATTGGCAAGATAAACGAGGCTTTGGACCGTCTTGACGAAGGACGTCCGGAACCGGTGGAAGATTGATACGAAAAGCGGGGTATCCCGGCCAAAGATGCGAATGGAAATCGGTGATGCAATGAAAACCAAAAGAGAAAATATGCGTGCTGCCAACATACTAATTCTAGTAACATTTTTAATGTTGTTACTTCCTATCTCGCCCCGAGCTCAGGAAACGAGCGTCTGGCCGCCACCTGCAAGAGACATGGGGCAGGGATCGCTGACAGACGAGGAAATCATGCTCATCGATTACGCGCTCGAATCGATCAACATGACATGGTCCGACATGGGATTCCGCAAGGATTACATCGACGATCCCTTCCGTCTCGAAATCGCACAGCGTGCACTCGATGAACCGTACTTCCTCGTTCTCTGGACCTACGAATGGGACGAGTTCCTGATGGATCCGAAACCTGCGCATGAAATTCTAATGCGCGCTGCGATCGATCTCGACAGCGATATTTACAATACGGTTCCGCTGACACCATCGGGTGCAGAAGCAGGACGTCCGTCAGAATTCCCGCTCTTGCCCGACGCATGGAACGCGGCCGTTGCCGATCTGGACCAGGCTGTTACACTCGCGCAGCTTCGGATGGAGAGTACAGTGCTGGCAAGTCTCACCAGCGATGACCTTGCATACCTTCCGTGGTACCTCACCTGCCATTTTCTTGATGAGGAAACTGAAGACTGCCCTGATTCGGAATCCTACGACCAGCCCGATGAATTCCTCGATGCAATCGGACGATTCGATATCGATGCATGTGTCGCAACAACACGCGAGTTATCAGAAACGGTCGATGCGGTCGTGCTGGAACTGATGGGAAACATCGGTGATGCAACATTCCAGCAACCGTTCGCATTACAGGGCAATTCCGGGACAATTCTGATCGGATCGGTTGGCGACGACGTCTGGTACATGGACGAATGGCCTGTTGCGTCGATTGTTATCGATCCCGGCGGAAACGATGTCTACTACGGCCAGGTTGCGGTCGCGGGAAATCTGAAGGACGAAGAAAATGAGCTTGTATCCATTGCCATCGATCTTGGTGGTAACGACTGTTATTTCTCTGAGGGAGAAAGGTCATGCGGTTCGGGAGTACTGGGAATAGCCGGCCTTATCGATGTGTCCGGTGATGACGTTTATCGCAGCGGGCCATTCAGCCAGGCGTGCGGTCTGTTTGGATGCGGACTCCTTATCGATCAGGACGGTCGCGACATATACGAAGCAGGCTCACTCGTACAGGGAGCAGGCGCGATAGGTGTCGGTCTCCTGATCGACACCAGCGGTAATGATCAGTACAAAGCAGCGGTCTACGCGCAGGGCATGGCGTATACGAGAGGATGGGGAATGCTGACCGACCGCGACGGCTGCGACACTTACTACGCAGGCTGGGTGTACGATGATTTTCCGCGATATCCAAAGAGCACGGTCAGCCTGTCACAGGGATTTTCGATCGGTATGCGACCAGATGCATCGGGTGGCGTCGGTATCCTGCACGACAGGAACGGAAATGATTTTTACAACGCGGAGGTGTACGGGCAGGGTGTAAGTTACTGGTATTCGATCGGAGCGTTAATCGACGATCAGGGTAACGACTGGTACCAGTGCCAGCAGTACTCGCAGGGATCTGGAATTCATCTTTCATCCGGTATTTTGCTCGACCGTGATGGTTACGACAGGTACTCAAGCCAGGCATGCACCCAGGGGTTCGGACACGACCTCGCAGTCGGATGGCTTATCGATGAGGGAGGCGACGATTATTACACGGGAGGTGGACTCGCACAGGGCTCTGGAAATGCAAATGGTGTTGGGGTGCTTATCGACAGGGGAGGGCACGACGGCTATTTCGGACGTGACAAAAATGCTGTTACCGGTCATGGAAACCTGGCGAGGGATTACGGCAGCATCGGTGTTTTTATCGACATGGGAGGTCCGGATACTTATTCGGAAGAACTGTGCGGTGACGGTCAATGGTGGTCGAAGACATCGTGGGGCGTCGGGATCGATGTCGGCGATGACTGGTGGGATATCGAACTCGATGAAGAAGGGGAAGAGTTAAGCAGGACCCTGATCGTACCGGGAATGTCGTCAGGTGAGTAAATCTATTGCACTGGTCACTCCTGTTACATCAGAATTAAAAGAACTTAATAATGAAAGTGAGAAAGGGCCACGAATGGCCCATTCATTAGAAATTCAATAAATGTGTTTCGGCTTTACAGCCTTATGACTTTACCCTGAACTCTATCGTCTTGCCCTCAGTAGAGAGAGTGTACTTGCCGGCCTTCAAACCAGCAAAAACGAATTTCCCGGTGGCGTCCGTGCAAGCGACGTCCACGAATTCATTGCCCTTGAAAATACGGACAGGGTAAAACTTCAACTTCTCGCCAGAGTTGTTGAAGATGAAACCAATAACCTTGTCGTCTTCCACCGTTTCAGTTTTTACTTTCTGGGCTTCCTTGTTGAGGAGCCTTGCAGAAAGGTTTGATGCGGTGTTTACGAGAAGGATATCGGCGATGCTCGACTCGTCTGCCTTTGCCTTTTTGCGCTTTCTCTTGGCGCCGAGATCGTCCTCGTTCGGGAAGATCTCCTCGACAGGGTAACCGAGTGCATTAGCTAGGCGCTGCCGTGTTAGGTATGAGGGCGTCCTGTTGCACGATTCAATGTTTGAAATCGTGGCCTGCGCCACTCCAGTCAGCCTGCTAAGCTCGATTTGCGACTTGTCGGCTTTTACTCGGAACTCTCGTAAGCGATTTATGGCTCATCACCTCTGCTTTAATATGGTGATCTAATATGCCTCTTGAAATAATGTAACATACTCACTATAAGCCTGCAAGGGGTTAAATCATCGATAATTGGACTAATCCACCCTCGACATTATCCCTGCATGTTATCAGCTTATAGCGTTTCTTTCAACGAATAAAATATAGTAAAGTTTACACCCTTTGTCAAGCAGGAAACGACAAATTTCCATTCTTAACTTCGACAGCATAACCTGTTACTGAAGTTAAATTTCAATCGGTGATACGAGCACTAATAATGGAGGTTACTGACTTTTAAATAAAAGCACCCTCTTGGCTAGATTATACCATCCAGAATTCCAAGGTCCAGTTATTACACACAAATAATGCATTTTTTTTTAAATCTACTCATCTGTAAGAATTAAACATCAGTGCCTGTATTTTCTCTCAGCGCTTTTGATTTTAATAACAGCCGATCCCGTATATAATATTTGAACCATCTTCACTGTGTTTCAATCTTCCATAACATTGCCTGTAACGGTAACTCGGAGGCGCGGACATGTCCACCAGAATTACATTTCTCCACGTAACTATTTTCCCGGTCGTACTAATCCTTTGCCTGCTTTCATCACCGACGTTTGCCCAGGACGATGATTCATATCTCCTCAAGTGGTCGCCGGAAACCGGACGGTCATACACATATCGTGTGTCGACAACCGGACTGCTAGGTGACAACTACGTTGGCACAGCTGAAAATTTCACCATCCAGTTCGATTCGTTCGATGGCGGATTGTACCAGGTCATTGCTGAGGGTGAGACAGTCCCTGACGGCGCTCGGCTCGGTATTCGATTCCAGAGGTCGTACTGGCCGGATTTCCCGTACACTATCGACGAGCTGGGTCACACTGACGTAGCAACGGGGCAGCCGTTCCCGGTGTTTTACAATATCCCGATCCTGCCGGATGGTCCTGTTGTTGAAGGAACGACATGGTCTGGTGGACCGATCGGAATTCTGCCTGACCCGAACGTGGCGGCGATCCCTTTCACTTTCGATTCGACCGTGACATCGATCTCAAATTACGATGGTGAGCTTTGTGCGTTGATAGAGACAACGTACGAAGTTGCCCTGGATGATGGCGCACAATCGTTCATGCCTTTTCTCGGGCTTGTGCAGGGCGACCCTCCGTCAGAATCGGAACAAGCAGGGCAGGGAGCTCCCATCGGAGGTGTTGTTGAGGATTCACGGGCACACGAAGCAGGAATCGAACCGGGCGATCTCATTATCGAGGCAGAAGGGCAGAGGATTCGTGCATGGGGAGGTCTCGAGGAAATCCTCCCGCAACTGGTTCCTGAAGTTTCACTCGTACTGGTCGTCCTGCGTGGCGAAGAGGAAATTGATATTGAAATTGCACCTGAAGGGGTGCCGCTCGCCTGGATTGCCGGTACCGGCGGGCTCAGGTCGACATGCTATTTCAGCATCGAAAGAGGTATCCCACTTAAGACCGACCTGACGTCCGAGAATCTCGTATTTGTTCTGACAAACGCTGAAGGAGTGGAAATCGAGCGTGACGTCAGCCTTCACATTGTCATGGAATATCTGTACGGGGGCCGGTAAAAAAACAGGTCGGTCATTGTAAATATCATGGGTTCTTTGCTGGCTCCATCCATTTTAGTATTTTTTTACTTCACGCACTAAATTCCGGGTGACATATTCATTATAATGTGGTACCCTTCCACTTCACGTCATCCGGTGGTGACGTGTTGGTTGAACGTGTCCAATCAACATAACTAAAACATAAAAGCGTGAATTGGGCTCTCAGCGAGCTCAATGTCGAGCGAAGGAATTTTAGCGTGTCTATCGAATCACAGGTTCCAGAAGAAACCCCGGAAACCAATTCGACTCCGGAAACAACCGAACAGCCCGTACAGGCTGAACCCGAACAGGCAGCAGTTGAGGAAAAAACTGAGGAAACAGCCGCTGTCACAACCGATGTTACCGATCCTCCCGAGATGCCGGTAATCGAGGAGAAACCGGCCGAGGAGCCGGTCAATCCAATCGAGCAGGCTCTTGCACAGATGGATGCCATGAAAACACACAAACGTGGCGATCTCATCGAGGGAACAATCGTGCAGGTGGCCGAAGATGAATTAATTGTCGATATCGGCACCAAGACCGAAGGCATTATCAAGCGTGACGAGATCAGCATCGGACCGAATCCCAACATGGGCGACTTTGCCGTAGGCGATAAGGTCAGTGTAGTAATCATTGACGAAGATGAAGAGGGCCAGTGTAAGCTTTCCAAGCGTCGCGCAGACCAGCGTCTCGTATGGGCGAAGGTCGAGGAGTCACTGAAGGAAGGTACACGCCTTCAGGCAACAGGCTTCCGCGCTGTAAAAGGCGGGCTGCTGGTCGATATCGGAACAATCGCGTTCCTGCCTCAAAGCCTCATTGATATTCGTCGCATTGACGATCTCGAGCAGTATGTCGGTCAGAAATTCGACGTCAAAGTGGTCGATTACGATCGCGATGCGAAGCCGCATCCGAAGATCGTTGTCAGCCGGCGTGTGATACTTGAAGAGGATCTCACACGCGAACGCGATCATTTGTATGACTCTCTCGATGTTGGTACGGTAGTTGACGGCAAGGTCATCAAGATGACAAACTACGGCGCGTTTGTGGATGTAGGCGGACTCCAGGGTCTGCTGCACATATCGGAAATGAGCCTTGGGCGCATCAAGCATCCGAGCGAGGTCATGAAAGAGGGCGACACGATCAAGGTCAAGATCCTCAAACTCGATAAGAACAAGAAACGTATCAGCCTGGGTCGACGGGAGCTCCTTCCGAACCCGTGGGATACGATCACCGATAAATTCAAGGCCGGAACGGTTGTTGAGGGCATAGTTGTCAGGACAGCCGATTTTGGCGCGTTCATAAAGCTGGACGATTATTTTGAGGGACTGGCCCATATCAGTGAACTGGTTGAAAACAAGATCTCCCACGCCAAGGAGGTTTTCAACCAGGGCGATAAGGTCAATGTCCAGATCCTCAACATCGACAAGAAGAACAGGAGGATCAAGCTGTCGGTCAAGAGAGCTGTCGACGCACAACGTCGTGCAGAGGTTGCGGAATTTATGAAAGGGCAGGGCGATCTCCAGAACGTCTTCGCAACGCAGCTTCAGGACGCCTTGAAGGATGCGGATATCGATTTGTCCGCTGAATCTGAGGCTCCCAAAGAAAAGGAAACTAAGGCAGCTGCGCCTGAGTCGACCGAAGAAACTCCAGCAGAAGAAACTCCAGCCGAAGAAACTCCATCAGAGGAAACTCCAGCTGAGCCGGAAAAATCAACTGCACTTGCAGAAGCCCCGGACAGTGAGACCAAGCCTGTCGAGGATAAGGCAGCTGCAACTGAACCGGTTGAGGACGCCAAACCTGAAGCAACTCCTGAGGCACCTGACGAGGAACCTGCCGCAGAGACTGAAGCATCCACCAAAGAAGCTGAAGCATCCGCTGAAGAGGCTGAGGCTCCCGCAGAACCTGAAGTCAAAAAGGTAAAATCCAAGAAGGCTCCAGCTAAGAAAACTGATCCGGATGTAAAACTCGGATCTGAAATGGATGGAACTCCGATTGAATAGGCTGGTCATAGCATTTTGATTTGAATACAATGTAACCCGCCTGACGGCGGGTTTTTAATTGGAATGGTATCAGAGAGGACATACAAAATTGTAGGACTTACCGGAGGGATCGGATCCGGCAAGAGCACGGTCGGCCGGATGCTTGAATCCCGGGGTTATACGGTCCTGGATACCGATGTGATCGCACGTGAACTGACTAAGGCAGGTTCACCGATCCTTGAACAGATCGTGGCCGTGTTCGGGAATTACATGTTGGGCAAGGACGGTTCACTCGATCGTACAAAGATGGCGTCCGTTGTTTTCAGCGATCCCGATAAACTTCGTGCCCTTGAATGCATTCTCCATCCTGCCATTCAGGATGCATATCACAGGACTGCCGGGGAGTCCGGGCAGGATTGGGTTTTTATCCTCATACCTCTCCTGTTCGAAATAACAAAATCAGTGAATGTCGACCGGATCTGGCTCTGTTACGCGCCCAAGGAGCTTCGCCTCGCCAGGGCGATGAGCCGTGACGGTGCATCGGAAGAGGCCATTCTCGCACGGATGGATAACCAGATGGCGGACGAACTGAAAATTGAAATGTCCCATGTGGTAATAAGAACCGACGGAAAATTCGAAGACGTTGAAAAGCAGATTGACGAAGCACTGGAAGGGATGATGGGTTGAGCGATACACGCACGTGGACATTCAATGACGCCCAGGATTACCTCAATGACACTGCCCCGCCCGGTAAAAGTGTCTACGGCCTGGGCAGGATTAACCATCTTCTTGAATTACTCGGCCATCCAGAGGGTAATTTCCCCTGTGTGACAATCGTTGGCACGAACGGTAAGGGCTCTGTTATTGCGTTCATGGACGCATTGCTCAGGAGTCACGGGCTGAAAGTCGCCTGCCATATTAAACCGCACCTTGAATCGGTGACTGAAAGGATTCGGATCGACGGTGTGGACAGCACGGAAAGGAAGTTCGCATCGAGCCTGGGCAGAGTCAGGGAAGCTGTTGATAACGGCTGGTCAAGGGATGACCGTCCGACGTACTTCGAGCTTATCTTTGCAGCCTTCATGGTGGCTGCGGATGACGCAACCGTGGATATTGCACTGCTGGAGACTGGCCTGGGTGGACGCCTCGATGCGGTAAACTCAGTCGATGCGGACCTGGTCGTTCTGACATCAATCGGTTACGATCATACTGAGCTGCTTGGAAATACTCTGGAGGAGATTACGAAAGAGAAACTGGCCGTGGTCCGGGATGGCTCAACGCTTATCAGTCAATTGAATCCCCCGGAAGTCATGCAGACTGTCAGGAATTACACAAAAGATCATGGTGTCCGACTAATCGAAGCCGATGAAATGTCGATGGATGGTTATGACCTCGGACTGCCGGGGCCGTACAGACATTTAAATGCAGGTCTTGCACTGCAGGCGTTAAATGTCCTGGCGAATGATATTCTCCCCTCCATGTTTCCGGACGGGATCGGTGAGGATTCAGTAAGGATGGGGCTGATCAGTGCCAGAATACCCGGCCGGTGGGAAACGCTGAGGCCTTATGACCGTGGACCTTTATGGATATTGGATGGCGCACATAACGAATCAGGCCTGGTTCGCATACTTTCTGAGTTCACGGAACAAACATCGGGTAGTGGAACCATTATTTTTGGTATGAAGGCTGCGAAATCGATTGAATCGATAATTCCTGCCCTCAGGGGAAGTGGAAAACGGTTTATTTTCGTCCCCGTGCCGGATATGGAATGCCACGATCCGTCGGACCTTGGACGGATGCTCCGGGAAGGACTTGACATTAAAGATAAATTGAGTCAGATTCAAATTGATACAGCGGATTCTATTGGTGAGAGCATGGAAATCGCTGCTCGGACGACACCGGATGATTCTGCGATCCTTGTTACGGGGTCGTTGTATCTGGTTGGTGCTGTCAGGACAGAATTAAAGGAAAAAATTTGATCCAAAACATGCTGCAGCGGGTCGTATTAAAGTACCCGATTCGAATTGCAGCCGGGTCAAGAGGGAAACAAGAAAATGTCCGGGACATCAAGTTCTTTTCTCACAAAGAGCATTATCCTGCTGGCACTGGTCCTCATCTGTATGGGCACCAGCATGTACTTCGGCAAGGAACTCGGCGAAGACATCATGGCCTTCGCCCGTGACAACATCGGGGAGAACAATGTCGGGGTAAACAGCGATAACAGCGGGGGCGGCTCGGGATTCATGCTCGATCCCGCCAATGAAAGGGGCTCGTTCGGCTTCGATTCGGACCAGTTCGGGACGAACCAGTTCCAGCGCGAATGGGCCGATCCGGATGAGGACGAACTTCCTGCATCCAGCGATGAGCCCAATGTCGAGATAACCGTTCTCGATTCCGACCTGCTTCTTGGTGACAGTGTTGATGATGTAACTGACGACCAGATCGTCGACGATACAATTGACGATCCGGACAAGCCTGCAGTTGTAGATGAAGATACGGACCAGAGAATTGATTTCAGCCTTGGAGATTCATCGACATTCCGCATACAGGTTGGTACGTTCTCCGAACGTGAGAACGCTGAAAACGTATGGCACGACCTCACAACGGCTGGTTACGATGCGAGCATCAGCACGTATCCCGACGGCGATCTGATTCGTTACCGTGTACAGGTCGGGACATATCATGTGCGCGATGAGGCGGACAGTGTCGCGGAGGAAATTCGCAGCATGGGATTCGACGCCTGGGTATTTGAGCTCGAGAGCGATTAACAGTGCAACTGCATCGACCCGGTCGACTCCAGTATTGTGGAGGTTCAACTGAATGTACGATTCGAAAGATGACGATTACCAGAAACCACCGGATCGAAAAAATACCGGTTCCGAGGGTTCACTATTCTCACAATCCGGACCCGTAAAACTCGGATCAGGGTCCAGGCCGCCTACTACGCTTGGGGAAATTGGCTCTGATGCACCTGCACCCATGCCCAGGAAGGAAGATTACTTCGAGCAGGCTGAGGTTGAAACGGAAGCGCCTGGACAAACAATCGAACCTGTACCGATAGATATTTCATACTCACACCCGGAACCATCCAGGCCGCGACCTGCTCCGGAACCTGTCCAGCGCCAGTCAAGGACAAGCGCCCATGAGGATCTGCACAATAGGCTATCCCGATGGCGATCGGCAGCAAGTCCCGCTACGTCGTGGTCGTCGAAGGTGAGTGAGCCGATAATTGCTGAGTCATCATTCGTGCATCCTCTCGGAATGGTCGAGGGAAATGTTACAGTCGGCAAGGACGTCTTCATCGCGGCTGGAGCGATGGTCCGCGGAGACAACGACGAACCCATCTATGTTGGCGATCAAGCAGCCATTCTCGAAGGTGCTGTACTTAAGGATCTGCCGACCCGAAGAAATGGTGAGCAGATCACCCAGAGAATAGTCGATGTGGGGAACCGGAAATACTCGCTTTACATCGGGAACAGGGTTTCCATCTGCCCCCAGGCACAGGTTCACGGTCCAGCATATTTAGCCGACGGAGTCTATCTGGGGATGCAATCGCTTGTTTTCTGGGCACGGATAGAAAAGAACGTGATCATTGAGCCGGGATGTCTTATAATGAATGTCACGGTACCCTCAGGGGTATTCGTGCCGGCCGGGATCAAGGTCACCACCCAGCGTATGGTCAAGGACCTGCCTCCGTTGTCATCAAAATACAGGTTCCATGGTATCAACGACGAAACGGTGGCTTCCAGCCTTGAGCTGCTGAAAGGCTATAAATCATTAATAACGTGATGAAAATCCTGTGGCACGGCGGGTTTAGATGTGATATAATCCCGACTTTCGTGGGAACTAAGTTCCCGCGTGGGTCGTATATTTAGTACTAGTTTGATACCTATCAACGAGGTTATCGTACATGCGCGTTCGTACGCCTTTCACAATTACTTGCATGGCAATTTCGCTTGCGGTTGTATTAGGACTGCCTGCCGTTGCCACAAACGGGACGACTCCCGGCTACGACATGGAGTTCAGCCAGTTTCTCCAGTCGCAGGGAGCCATAACCGAGCCCAGTATTGTCATTGTTGAGACCCGCTTCATGCGGACGGTAAACGATGGCTTCGAGGTCAGGGAAATAGCCACCGAGGGTGACTTCGCAACCGGTTTCGTTTACAACGACGACGGTATTGTTGTAACGGAATACACGGCAGTCGTACATGCTCCGTCAACGTACGCCGGTGCCCTGTCGACCCTGAGTTCACAAGAAGCCGATTATATTCTGATCCGGTTCGCTGACGGCCGAACTTATGAAGCTGAACTGATCGGTACGGATAGTCCTTCGGCTCTTGCTGTACTGCAGATAAAAAATATTGAACCGGAAGACATAGTGCCCATAAGGATTGGGGACTCTGACGATGTCATTGTCGGTGAGCCTATACTGTTCCTGGGCTATAACTGGATATCAAGGTCGAGGATCAGCTACGACTTTGGCGTCATCAGTGCTCTGCAGCCGAAATATGCATCTGTAGAAGAAAGCACGAACCAGTATTTTCAGATCAACGTCCCGCAGAACCCCGGAAACGAAGGCGGGGTCGTAATCAACTCGCTGGGCGATGTGATCGCGATCATGACTGACATTGCACCGTACCGTGATGCAACCGAGATACATTTCGGGCTTCCGATAAATCTCGCTGCTGAAATAGTCGAAGCAATACTCGACGAGGGCGAAGTGCATCGTCCGTGGTTCGGTTTCCGGATGCTTGAGCTGAATCCCCAGATTGAGCGTGCATACTCGCTTATCAGCGACCTTAACGGTGACGGGCTGGTTACAAACAGCGACCGCGACATCTATGAAGCTGACACTGGAATCGACCTTCGCGAAGCCCTTTTTGTGGTGTGGGTCGATGTAGATTCTCCCACAGGCGATGCCGGAATGCGTGAAGGCGATATTCTTATGGAGTTCAATGGAGTTCCAGTCGGAACGATGCAGGAACTTCGGAATCAGATCGAGCGATACCGGATAGGTGACCGTGTTACCCTTGAATGGATGCGACGTGAATATGCAGTCTGGGACCCGTATATCGCTGAGATAACGATTGAATACAGCGGCCAGCGGGATGATGAAGAAGAATAATTTTCAGAACATACATACTCTGGTCATGGACAGGGAATGCAATTAATAACCATTGATTAAACCGTGGAGGTTTATGGTGAATTATTTTTACAAAACACCCACCAAGCTTGCCATACTCGCTCTGATAGCGGGATGGCTTGTAGTCACGGTAAACGCGGGTCCTGTAGCGGCAGATGAACGTGAACCGTTAATGGACCTTCGAGACGGAGGCATAGATTTCTTTATTGAAATCGTACCTTCGATCGTGCAGATCTATAACGGCGGAATAAGGCTGGAGGCTGGCGGCAGTGCCGGTTCCGGGTATATGATCGACCGGGAAGGCCATGCCATTACAAATAAGCACGTTGCCGATAATGCAGAAGTGCTGGAAGTCGCTTTTTTCGGCGACGAAGAACATACAAGGTCATACGCTGAAGGAAGATGGGCAGCCACGATCGTTGCCGAGGACCCTGCACTAGACCTGGCGGTCCTCAAGATCGACGCTCCACCTGAGAGGTTCCATCCAGTCAGGCTTGGAGACAGTTCCCTCATGCAGCCCGGTGACACCGTTGCCACTTTCGGATCACCCGGTGGTGACCCCGGCTTTGTCGACAGAAGCTGGATCGCGATCCATGACAGCTGGCTTGAATTTTACAACATCAACCTGGGGGTCATTGCCGAGGTGATGAACTTCCAGGAATCCTTCTGGGTTTACTGGCCTGAGATCTCCGGCGAACGTGCCGGTGACAGGAACTACGGTTCCGCGGTTGAATACATGTTCCACACCGACAGTGCAATCAACCACGGTAACTCTGGCGGACCCGTTCTGAATGTCTACGGTGAGGCAGTCGGCACTAACACATGGGGATTCGACCGGAGTGAGAACCTTGGATTCAGCGTTCCGGTAAATCTCCTGAAGAGAAGTGTTGCTGATATCCTCGAGTATGGTCGCGTCAGGAGACCCTGGTGCGGGATATCGCTGCACCCGACACTTACTCCCCAACAACAGCTTGATGCACAGTGGGATGCCGGTACGTATCCGTTTACCGGCGCTGCGGATTTCGACAGCACACCGAACGAGATGGTTATCTATGAGGTCAATCCGTACGCTCCTGCCTATGAAGCCGGACTCCGGCCAGGTGATATTATCCTAAGGATCGACGGGCAGGTCATCGAAAACGTGTTTGACGTATATTCTTATATCCTGAGCAGGGAGCTCGGGGATGAAATGGTCGTCGAATACGAGAGAGACGGACACGGAATGACCCCTGCAGTAGTTACCATATCTGAGAAACTTACAAGGTACTACGGAGTCAGCATCGATGTAGGTGGTTTCGGTCCATGGACCGGCAGCTGGACCCGGTACTCATCGCACCTGACTTATTAAACGCATATCCCCGTCGTTCGAGTGGTTGAACGAGGGAAGCGGAGGATTAAAAAAAAATCATGCGACATTACATACCTTTCATGCTTGCAGCGCTAATGGTGCTGGTACCCGGAAACCTGCTGCTTGCACAGGATGACCTTACCACATTGATTCGAGAGGATTTCCCACCCGTCCAGGTAGCCGCCGAATGCTCGGACTGCCTGGTCACTGTTGAGAGTGTAGGACTACCGTTTGCTGGATTCTCGCTTTTCGACCCGTTCCAGAGAACTATCGCCGAGATGGGTGGTACTGGTTGGATCCTTACATCGGATGGATACATCATAACTTCACCAGCGGTTGTACGGGATGCCGAGATACTTACAGTCACTCACCAGGGTACTGAGTATGAGGCAACGGTCGAGATGATCGACGATTACTATGACCTCGCGCTGTTGAGGATCGATGCCACTGGATTACCTGCCATCAGGCTGGGTGACAGCGATGCGGTACAGCGCGGACAACCAGTTGTTGTCATGGGTGCGCCGGTCGGTCTTGAAGAAACCCTGACCTACGGATTCGTAACCAACATCCGTGACTTCAGGGTTGCCGGTCCCCAGGGATACGATGGCATGCTCGTACTCGACGGTTTCGTGATCGATGCCGCGCTGCATTCCGGCCTTAATGCCGGTCCGGTTTTCAATGCCGATGGTGAGATGATAGCAATCGTCAGCCGTAAATCACGCGGTGGTGAGCAGAATATCGGCTACGTTATTCCGTCGAACCTGATCAGTCATATCACGGATCAGATGGTCAACGCAGGGCAGGTCTGTCATCCATGGCTCGGAATTTTCCCGCATAGCAACTATGACCGTGCTCTCGCTCTTTACATGGGTATACCGATCCACGAGATCGACCCGGAAACCGGTGATCAGTACGATGTTGTCGGTATCCTGGTCGAGATGGTTGCGGAAACCAGTCCTGCAGCTGAAGCAGGAATCACCCGCGGTGACCTGATTCTCAAGGCCGACGGTCAGCTGTTAAGGACCGTTAAGGACCTTGAGATCATCATTCTGAACAAGGGTTGTGGTGACGAAGTCGACCTCACTATCATCCGTAACTTCGAGCTGAGATATGTATCAATCGATATCGGTGATAAGCAGGCGGACTACGGTAATATCTACATGATCGGTAATAATGTATCGATCTGACACATTAAATATATGAACAACACGGACCCCTGATCAGGGGTCCGTTTTTATTAATCCATGGAGGGTCGGCAGTTTAACCTGCTGTGATATAATACCGCTTCAATCCCATCCCGGGACCACCAGGGCAAGTATAGTATGATAGTTCTTGTGATAATGGACGGATTCGGCCTTGCGAGTGATGAGCATAAGAACGCAATCGTCACTGCCGACACACCGTTTATTGACTGGGTCTTCAGCGAATTCCCGGGACGTCCGATCTTTGCCCATGGAGAATACGTCGGCCTGCCGGAAAAACAGATGGGCAACAGTGAAGTCGGTCATTTGAACATAGGTGGAGGACGCACGATCCGGCCCGACCTCGTGGTAATTAATGATTTAATTAAGTCGGGTGATTTTTTTAATAACGAGGCTCTCCTGGAGTTAATCGAAACTGTTAAATCCAGAAACGGTCGATTGCATCTCATGGGACTTCTCTCCGACGGTGGTATTCACTCACATATCGATCATCTCGACGCACTTCTCAAAATGATCCATGAGAACGGAGAGCCGGACGTATTTTTTCATCCGTACCTTGATGGTCGCGACACAGAACCCAGTGTGGCGGATAAATATATTGCCCAGGCACAGGAACTACTCGACAGTCACCGTAACCAGTATTACGCCACGATCGGGGGACGGTCGTGGGGGATGGACCGGGACAAGAACTGGCCGAGGATCGAGAAGCACTACCGTGCGATTGTACGCCGGGAGGCTGATTTTCAGGCCGAATCGGCACTGGAAGCTGTCGGGGCAGCGTTTGAGCGTGGTGAAACCGATGAATTCGTAACCCCGACCGTTGTGGGATTGCCTGATGGTGTGGACGGGCGGGTTCTGGACGGTGACGGGGTAATCCACTTCAATTTCCGCGCGGACCGTGGCATACAGATGACCAGGGTCCTGACGGAAGAGGGATTCAGCGAATTTGAAATCCCGGACAGACCTGATATCGACATGGTCACCTTCACTAATTATGACGAATACCTGAACGTGACAGTGGCTTTCGAGGGTGAAATACTTCATGATACCCTGACCGAGGTGGTAACCGGTGCCGGCAGGCGCGTATTCAAGATCGCCGAGACGGAAAAATGGGCGCATGTCACCAGGTTTTTCAACGGCGGGATTAAAGATGCATTCGATGGCGAGGACAGGCTGCTTGTGCAGTCGCCGATTGAGGTCAGGCCGCATTACGATAAAAAGCCCGAGATGAGCGCATGCGAGATCGCTGACGCACTGATCGATAAGCTCATGAAGGATGACTATGACCTTATAATAGTCAACTTCGCAAATCCCGACATGGTCGGTCATACGGGAGTTTTCGAGGCAGCAGTTAAAGCGGTCGAGACATTGGACGGCTGCCTGAAACGTGTCTACGAAGCTGTTGTGCAGACGGGCGGAACAATGATAATGACATCGGATCATGGTAATGCTGAGGAAATGACGGACGACGAAAACAAACCGGCGACAAAGCACACGACTAACCCGGTACCATTCTACGTGCTCGATAAAAACATCAGGCTCAGGGAGGGCGATGGAGCCCTTTTAGATATTGCTCCGACAGTCCTCGAGCTGATGGGAATAGATAAACCTGCTGTTATGACAGGCAGAAGCCTTCTGGCTTGACGGGTGTGAGTTCTTGAAATTAGACTCATTCCCGTTCAACCTGTCCGTAAATGGAGAGACGATATGGATTTCTCACTCTCAGAGAATGAACTGGAAATAGTAGAACTAGTAAAAGAGATCGCCGATAACGAGCTGGCACCGCGCATGGTGGAGATAGATGAAGCCAGCAGGTTCAGTTGGGATAATTTCAAGCTTCTTGGTAACGCCGGTATCCTTGGCATGCTGTTTCCGGAGAAGTACGGGGGGACCGACCTTGGTTACCTTGCATATTCACTGAGTGTCGAGGAAGTCAGCAGGGGAGATTTCAACACCGGCCTGACCCTGTCAGTGCATTCTATGTCAGCCCTGGCCATCCTGAAGTTCGGTACCGACAAGCAGAAGGAGACATACCTCCAGAGGCTGATGACAGGTGACTACCTCATGGCGTTTGTGCTCTCCGAGCCGGATTTTGGTTCCGATGCGGCCGGGTTGCAGTGCAGGGCGGAAAAGGTCGACGGTGGCTATAAACTGAACGGCACCAAGGCATGGATCTCAAATGCCGAGGACGCCCACCTCTTCGTGGTCTGGGCTACCCTCGATCCGAAACTTGGAAAGAAGGGTATCACCACGTTTATTATCGAGAAGGATACGGAAGGGATCGAGGTTGCGAAGAAAGAACCGAAAATGGGTGGCGAAGGCACCGCTACCAACCAGATTATTTTCACAGACTGTTTCATCCCGGATGATTGCCTGCTTGGTGAAGAAGGACGGGGTCTCAGGGTTGCTCTTAACAGCCTGAGCGGAGGACGTATCGGCGTAGCCGCGAACGCGACCGGTGTCTCCCAGCGTGCACTTGACGAGGCCCTTGCATACTCACAGGAAAGAGTACAATTCGATGTTCCCATCTGTGAGTTTCAGGGAATTCAGTGGAAACTTGCTGACATGGACACAATGATCGAGGCTGGACGCCTGCTGTATCAGAAGGCAGCCTACCTGAAGCAGTATGCCGGGAACGACCTGGATCTTGATCCGATCAAGGAGGCAAGCCAGGCGAAATGTTTCGCAACTGACTCTTGCCTGCATGTCTGCTCTGAAGCCGTCCAGATTATGGGTGCATACGGCTATTCCCGGGAGTATCCCGTAGAACGCCTTATGCGATACAGTAAGGTCACGCAGATTTTCGAAGGCTCGAACGAGATTCAGCGCAACTTGATCGCAAGAGAACTGCTCAAAGACTAAATAAACCCGTTTGTTTATTGGAACCTTTTAGAAGTACCGGTGTCTTTAATCTATATCTTTGAGGGGGATGGTGAAAACCGTCATGCTGATAAAGAAACTGGTTCCGTTCATCATTGGATGCCTCATGCTGGGAAGTCTGCCCGTCCTGGGGCAGGGACTGGGCAACCAGTCCGAATTCAGTCCCGAAAACCGCCTGTACATACCTCACGGTGTTGTCGATCCGTCGACAGGCGACCTTCTGATCATATCAAACTCGTGGCGAAATTCGCCGGTAAACCTCAGACGGTTCTCCGCTGACGGTGAAGCAGATGACGATTTCGTCCTGCAGAGGTTCGAAGCATGCTGTGCGGTTCGTCCTGTTCTTGTGGCGGTTGGCCCGGATGATTCAATCTACACAATGGAATTTACAGGCTCACTTGGCGGCTGGTATATCTACAAGCACGCACCAAATGGCGAACTGGATATTGACTGGGGGCAGCGTGAGGGCGTTGTCGACTCACTGACTCCGCTTTCATCCACCGGTTACGCAAGCGGCGCGTACGATTCGGACGATTCCCCGAGTGGATTCGATGAAGGTGAGACGTCACTTGACTGGAACGCCGGCGGTGGCAGGTTCCATTTCAATTTCGGCGACCCGATTGACATAACGGTCCTCGATGACCACTCTGTGCTTGTGCTGGATCGATTACAGAGATACGTCTACCGTGTGTTGCCTGACGGCAGGAGCATCGAATACTTCATTGGAAGGGATGAATACTTTCCGCGACGTCCGCAGCGTATGTTTGCCGACTCCCTGGGCTATGTCTACCTTGTGGATTACTATGACGAATACGATATCAACAGGGCGGACGAGATCAATGTTTTTAAGTTCGACTCAGACGGTGAATGGATACTTGGCTGGGGTGAGTTCAGCGGTGGTATCAACGATCAATGGGGTCCGGACCTGGACATCTCGACATTGGTAATCGATGGTTCTGACAATATTATCTGCCTTGGAAGCGAATTCGGGGGGATCACCCAGAGCGAAGTCTTTGTCTATGATCATGAGGCCGGAAGTATGACAATCGCGGACAGGGTCCAGTATCGCATGGGAGGCTCTGAGACCGACTACCTCGGAATAATGGGCAGACCGGAAGGCGGGTTCATCGTTCTTGACGGCTGGGGATTCCAGATTCAGGTGAATTACTACACAATCGATGGAATCAGGGAAAGCCAGGTCAGGATCGATGACCTTTACGACGCGGAATAATCTGGACTCAATTCTAAAATCGGTGGATTAGGAGCGAACCGGGACAATGTTCTGGAAGAACTGGGACAATTTGAGTCGTGAAACAATCCTGGCGAGACAGGGAGCTCAACTTCATCATTACCTGAAGGATCAGGTTCTCAAGTATTCGCCTTTCTACCGCGAATTGTTCGAAAGGGAAGGCCTTACTGCGAACGATATAAGGACCGTCGACGACCTCAGGAAAATCCCGTTTACATCGAAAGCAGATATCGCACCTACCGCTGAAGCTCCGGGAAATCCCCGACGTCTGGTACTTCAGCCGGACCCTGAAACCTACGCGTCGACGATCAGCCCTGGTAAGAAACTCAGCCTTTTAAAGAATAAGTTGTTACATGGTAGGGAAATTCGTGATCAGGTTCTCGATGAGTATCTGCCGAATTTTTATATCTCAACTACCGGACGTACCGCCAACCCGACCGCATTCGTTTACTCGAATCACGACCTTGTTCTTCTCAAGGAGGCTGCAAGGCGCCTTTTCGACATCACAGGGATGCGCAGGGACAAGGACTTCCTGGTCAACGCATTTCCGTACGCTCCTCACCTTGCATTCTGGATCGTTTATCACGCCGGTCACGAAACAGGGACGCCCATGTTTCACACCGGTGGCGGACGGGTTCTCGGCACTGAAAAAATAATAACGATGGTTGATAAACTCCGTGCTACCGTGATCGTTGGAATTCCGGGATACATCTATCACATGACGCGAACCGCTGCTGAGCGCGGAGCGGATTTCTCGAATGTAAGGCTTGTGTTACTAGGTGCCGAGCGAGTCACGAAAGGATATAAACGTAAGCTTCGCGAGCTGCTGATGTCGATGGGTGCGAAGGATCCGGAGATTTTATCAACGTATGGATTCACCGAAGCCCGGGTCGCGTGGCTGGAATGCCTCGTCGAGGACACAATCGAAAACACCAGCGGCTATCACCTTTATCCCGACCTGCATATCTTCGAAATCGTCAATCCCGACACAGGTGAGCCTGTCGGCGACGGCGAGTCCGGTGAAATCGTAATTACTAACCTTGGATGGCGGGGAAGTGTTGTGCTCCGGTATCGGACCGGGGATTACGCCAATGGCGGCATTGTCTGGGACCCGTGCCCGGATTGCGGCAGGTCGATTCCCCGGTTATCCACTAACCTGACAAGGTTATCCGACCAGAGCAGGCTGAATCTCGGTAAAATCAAGGGAACGCTCGTGGATTTCAATGAGTTTTTCCCGATAATGCACGATCAACCTGAGATCCTTGAATGGCAGATCGAGATCTCGAAACGTAACGACGATCCCCATGACATGGATGTCATCAATGCTCACCTTTGTGTCAAAGATGGAGTGGATCTCGATGACCTCACCCATCGCCTGCAGGACATAATTAAGTCCAGGATGGAATTGTTCATCGGGCAGTATTATTTTCACTCGCTGGAGGAGATTAACAAGCTTCTGGGCATAGAGGACCGGACCAAGGAGCTTAGAATCAAGGACAAGCGTAAAGAGCTTGAATCTTTGGAGGATTAGATTTGCGAAAAGCTGAAGTATCTTCGTCATCGCCCTATCGCGCCGTCTGGCGCATTTTGCTTGGAGTACTGGTCATAGCAATTGTGTTCATTATCGCGATGGCCACCAACCTCGATATAATTCAGAAAATGATGGGCAATCCGTCGGTTGTTTTCGCCGACACCGCACTGCGTGAAGCGTCAGTGGACCTTGCTGAAGCTGAATCGCGGCTGATGTTCAGTCCCAATGACGAAACTGCACACCTGAACCGTGCAAGGGCTTACATCACGTTTGGATTCCTTGAAGGCGCACGTCTCGAATGGGGTAACAACAACGAGTCAGGGGCATCTGAATGGGGGGACGTGGCACGTACACTCGATGAGCTCCGGTTGAAAACAGATGAAATACGCGCTCTGCTGCTCGATGCAGAAGCGTCGGCATCTCCCGCGGATCACTATCCGCCAATCTACAGGCTTCTTGAAGACATCGCTGAAGGATACGATGGCATCCCGCATTACAGGGCCTTGTTCCTGCAGGGATACCTGTTACTAAGGGAAGGACGTCGTGCCGAGGCCCAGCGAATTTTCGGTGAAGAGCTGGCCAACTATGTCGCACTTGAGGATTATGTTAAATACAACTACGCACGATCTTTGATTGTCACGGGAACCGAGGATGAAGCTCTTGAGGAATTCGATACATTCCTCGAGGAGTACCCGTCGAGCCGTCTAGCACCAATCGCCCATCTTGAGAGAATAAACATCCTGAGGGACCTTGAAAGACCGACCGATGCGTTGAATGAGTGCTATCGTGCGCTGGATAATTACCCAGACAGCCCGTTTGCTGCCAAGACGATCAGGAAGATCGCGGAATTATACGAAGCCGAAATGGATTTCGACAATGGTGGCAGGTCCCGTGTGAGACTTCTGCGCGACTACCCTGAAAGCGATGAAGTTCCGGTGACAGTCGATATGTTTTTCGGGGGTGTTTATGCACCATCGCTTCTGTCGGAGACAGACAGACTGATCGTTGCGTACGCAGCTATCGGTCGACACCCATCCGATGCGTTTGAGATTCTCTCAGCACTAGCAGATTCGGAAAACCTGACCCCTGAGGAACGTTCGAGGGCATGTCACGGCGCCGGGCGGATCGAATACTCACTCGGACGTTACTACGAATGCATTGACTGGGCCAATCGTGCAAGGGACCTTGCTCCCGGCACAGAATGGGCGGACAGGGCCGGGATTCGAAAGGGTCACGCGTACTGGCAGCTCGACAAACTCACACTTGCGAAGGAAGCATACTGGGATGTAGCTCGCGGGCATGGTCCGGTTGCATCGGTAGCAGCGGAAATTCTCTGGCAGCGTGCGTTCAGTGACTCTGACATCGAAAATGTGCAGGATGCGTGTCGTTATATCGTTGATGAATATCCCGACAGTGACGAAACACCTGCGGCGATGACCACCCTGGCATATCTTGCGCTTCGCGACAGGGAATACACGTCGGCACAGGGTTACGCTGAACGGTGCATCGATGCTTTTCCGTCCGATCCAGCTGCGGCTGAGGCCGGATTCTGGCTGGCCATGACTCTTGAAGGGCAGGGTCGCAACGTCGATGCGGACGAAACATTCGTTCAACTGGCTAACCGGGTGCCGTGGAATTACTGGGGTATCAGGGCGAGGGAACATCTGGGTGTGTCGAGTCTTGATTACAGCTCGATAGATCCCTTCGATTACGACCCGAACAATTTGAGTGTCTATGAGGGCACCCTGGCGAGGGCGTGGGAACTTTACGACGCCGGTGTACTTGAACTCGCTGAAAGCGAATTTGCACTCGCGAAGGAAAATGAAATTCCAGGTGCGAGGGCCGGACTTGCGCTCGTTTACGCTGAACATGGACGTCTCCGGGACGGTGTACTCGAAATCCGCGACGGCGCCGCGATGGGTGACCAGGCTTACATGACCCCGGAAACGCAGCGCAGGCTTCTTAACGCGCTATATCCAAGGCCGTTCGAGGAGGACGTACGAAACGCGTCGCTGGCTCACGATGTGTCGGCCAGCTGGCTCTGGGGCGCGATGCGCCAGGAGTCATGTTACAACCCAAACGCTCGTTCAACGTCGGACGCGCGCGGTCTGATCCAGATAATGCCCCAGACCGGACGTTTTATCGCCGATCAGCGCGGAGCTGCCACGTTCGATCCGGAAACGCTGTGGGACCCGGCACTTAACCTCGATTTCAGTGCCTGGTATTTCTCATACCTTCGTGGACAGGTCCGCGGTGACAACCTTCTATACATTCTGGCTGCGTACAACGGCGGTCCGGGCAGGTTCAACCAGTACTGGTCAGTGCTGCCGAATCGTGACGATGATATCTTCATCAGCGCGATTCCGAACGAGGAAACACGCAACTTCGCCCACTGGGTTTACGCTAATGTCAGGATGTACGACATGACCCTTCGTGATGAAGGCTACCAGCTGGTACCTTTTTAATTGAAACTCCAGTTTTCTGTCCATTTGCCCCTGGAATTGCTTTATCACCCCCATATGCAGTTTAATACTACTAAATCAGCCGTGATTGTGAGGCATAATTAAAACATGTGTGGAATTATCGGCTATATCGGGAACCGTCCGGCCACTCCGCTCATTATCGAAGGCCTGAAACGTATGGAATACCGAGGCTACGACTCAGCCGGGATCGCGCTTCATGGCGACGGTGAATTCATCATCCGTCGGGCGCAGGGCAAGATCAAGGTGCTTGAGAAGTTGATCGAGGCTGATGAGCTCCCGTGGACGGTCGGGGTAGGGCACACGAGATGGGCAACGCACGGTGTCCCGTCCGAGGAAAACGCACACCCTCACCGCGATGACACCGGCCGGATTGTAGTTGTTCAGAACGGTATAATCGAGAATTTCCTCAACCTTAAGGAGAAACTGCGTGGCCTGGGCCACAAATTCTCCAGCCAGACCGACACCGAAGTGATCCCGCACCTGATCGCTGAATATTTCGATGGCGATCTGAAGGAAGCTGTACTTAAAGCCATTGCAGAACTCAAGGGAGCTTTTGCGCTGGTAGTAACATCGATCGATGATCCAAGGCTGATCGCGGTACGAATGGGTCCGCCGATGATAGTCGGTCGGTCCGATGGCACCAACAACAACGGAAACGGTGAATGTACCCTTGCTGCGAGTGATATCGCCGCGGTTCTCGACTACACACGCGACGTGTACTTCCTCGATGACGAGGAAATCGCCGTTCTCGACCATGATACGATCGAAATCTTCAATTTCGACGGGAAACCGGTAGATAAGGTCATCACGCACATCACGTGGAATCCCATCCAGGCGCAGAAGAGCGGTTACAAACACTTCATGCAGAAGGAGATTTTTCAGCAGCCTGAGACGCTTCGCGACACTATCCTTGGACGGTTCGATCTCGAGGCCGGGGAGATAATCCTCGACGAATTAAGCGAGGTCGCAAAGGATAATTACGCCAATTTCAATCATGTACTGATGACCGCCTGCGGTACCGCATGGCATGCATGCCTCGTCGGAAAATACCTGATCGAAAGATTCAGCGATCTGAGGGTCGAAGTCGATTACGGAAGCGAGCTAAGGTATCGCGATCCTAAAATCGACAAACACACACTTGTTGTATCGATCTCCCAGTCGGGAGAGACAGCGGACACACTTGCCGCGGCCAGGGGAGCTAAAGAGCGAGGTGGAACAACGGTCAGCATCTGTAACGTGGTAGGGAGCACGATCGCACGTGAATCGGATGCGGTTATTTACACCCACTGCGGACCTGAAATAGGTGTTGCGAGTACAAAGGCATTCACCGCGCAGCTTGCGGTTGCTGTCCTGCTCGCACTGCATATCGGACGGAAGACCGGCAAGGTGTCCAACGATAAGTGCCGCGAGATACTTCAGGACCTGATCGAAATTCCTCAGCATGTGCGTACAGTCCTCAAGGATGATGAGCAGTTGAAGGGTTTCTCCCGACATTACAAGAATAAGCAGGACTTCCTGTATCTGGGACGCGGGATCAATTACCCGATCGCCTTATAGGGAGCGTTGAAATTAAAGGAGATCAGCTATATTCATGCCGAGGGATATCCTGCAGGTGAAATGAAGCATGGACCGATTGCACTTATCAGCAAAGAGATGCCGATCGTGACCCTCGCAACAATGAACAATGTCTACGAGAAGACATTTTCGAACCTCATGGAAGTAAAAGCCCGTGATGGTGAAGTGATCGCTATTGCCGATGAAGGCGATGAGAGGATCAAGGAAGTTGCTGATCACGTATTTTATGTCCCGAAGGTCAGCGAGGTCCTCTCCCCGATCCTTTTAACCGTACCTCTCCAGCTCCTTGCATATCATATTGCGGTGCACCGCGGATGCGATGTCGATCAGCCGCGTAACCTCGCAAAAAGCGTTACTGTTGAATAGGCAGCCGTTAAGGTCGAATATCACTGACATGCACAATCAGTGCATGTTATTGATATTTAGGTGAATAACGCTTGATTCTCACTGCAACTGGAGTAAAATTCGCATCTCTGAAAAACAGGTGTCCGCTGGGAATCAGTAGTTCAAAACTGGTACTTAATCGGATTATATAGATAACAGGGCTGAATCATGAAGCACCACGATATAGTCACCATAGGAAACGGCACAGGCCAGGGAGTTATTCTGCAGGCGCTGAGGAAACTCACCGACCTCGACCGGGTATCTGCGATAGTGAGCATCACCGACAACGGCGGGCACTCAGGCGCGTTACGTGCGGACATGCATGTACCGTCGATGGGTGACGTAAAGACGGTCATCGCTGCATTGAGCGGTGAAACGGTCTGGGGGCAGATTTTCCGTCACCGTTTCCAGGGCGGACGTCTGAACGGTGTAAGCATGGGCAACCTGCTCCTGGCAACGTTAATGGACCAGGGTGGCACGGTCCATCATGCGTCACGACGTCTCTGCCAGGCTATGGGTATCGATGCGAATATTTTGCCGGTCTCGGAGACAAACGCGCAGGTCGTAGCTGAACTTGCTGATGGTTCCGAGGTCATTGGTGAATGGGAGACAATAACCAGGGAAAAACGGGACGTACCGATTGTCGGTGTGCATCACGAGCCTGAGGTCCATACCAGCCAGTTTGCAATTAAGGCTCTCGAAGACGCCAACTGGATCATTCTGTGCCCCGGAACCCTGTGGATTGGCATTGGTTCCATTCTCGCGGCACCGGGCCTGGTTGATGTGATATCAAAGAGCGACGCAACACTAATCGCGGTCGGTAACGTGTTGACACAGCCCGGCGTAACTGATGGTATGTCAGCCCGCGACCACCTTGATGTACTTGAAAAAATGGTGGGTAGGAATATCGATTTCTACCTCGTGCACGATGGCGGACTTCCGGATGAAGTTCTCCGTCATTATAAAGACAAGGGTTTCACACAGGTGATAGATGATCTCGGTGAGAATGGCACGCAGATTGTTCGCGGTGACCTGGTCAGCCATTCATTCATTCACACGGTCGACAGGGTTCATTATGACTCGAAGCGCGGGTATCCCCACGCGATGAGGCACGATCCTTCCATGCTGGCAAGAATTTTCCTTCACGTATCACAGGTGACACCGGCATCGGAGGGTTTCGCCGATAAACCAAAGCTGGAACGGTGGGAAGTAAGGGATTTCTAGTAGCGTAAGAGCGGTGTGCCCTCAAGATTTATCGTAGTCAGGTTCTCAGGACCGTTTTCAGTCACAAGGAACGTGTCCTCGTAGTGAGCGGACAGACCCCCGTCAGCAGTCACAACAGTCCATCCGTCATCAAGTGTAACGATCTGGTAAGCTTTCTCGCAGACCATTGTTTCGATAGCGAGGATCATTCCGGCCATAAGGTCAGGTCCGGAGCCAGGAATCCCAAAGTTAAAAATAGCCGGTTCCTCATGAAGGTTAAGGCCCACCCCGTGACCGTACAGGTGCCTGACAACTGAAAATCCCGCGCTCTCCGCAGTTTGCTGGATAGCCGCCGATATATCACCAACCGTGTTCCCGACCCTTGTAGCTTTTGCGCCGTTGAACAGGGCGTTGCGGGTCGCGTCCATAAGCCTGAGAGCTGTATCGGAAACGTCACCAATCGCAACCGTGAAAGCTGCATCAGAGTAATAACCCTTGAGCTTTGCTCCGCAGTCAATCGACATGATATCCCCGCTGACGAGTTTCCGTGATCCGGGAATTCCGTGCACGACCTCCTCATTCAATGAAATACAGCATGTCGCGGGATAGTCGGGATTGCCCTTGACCCCCTTGAATGCCGGTACAGCACCGGCTGACAGGATCATGTCTTCAGCCACACGGTCTATCTCACCAGTGGTCATGCCCTCGTGGATGATGGTCTTCAAGTGTTCCTCAACCTCGTGCAGCAGTTCGCACGACTGCCTTACAAACTTTATCTGATGTTCATTGTATACTGCCATAGATTTAACGTAGCTTAATCTTATTGAATCATGATTACAAGGTATTTATATGACCTGCTATCAACCGGGTGATATAATACACCCAGATACATTTATTTTTCGAAATTGATTCGATGAGTACACTTGACGATATCTCCAGGTCCTTCAGGGATCTCTACCAGAAACTGTCCGCAAGCGGTCGCAGGACCGCCGCTGTTACGCGTCTCCGGATGGAACTCGCGGGACTGTCGAGGCAGCGGTCAGAGCTGTTCGCAAGGCTTGGTGAGAAGCTCAATGAACTCAGGTCAACAGGCCAGATAACGGACGCAGGACTGGTCGCGATACTTGAGAATGATTTCGAGGGTATCGAGAGAATCGGGAGAAAGATCCAGGAGACGATGGACCTTATCCAGGAGTTGAATCTGCAGGAGGGTGAGGCTGAAGTCGACGGTGACATGCATTACGATGAAAAAATTTCGGAGAATCCGGAGAACCTGCTGGACAGTTTTGACGTCATGTAATATGGGCTATGAGCATTCTCAGTCGATAATACCAGCATCGTGAATTTCAAAATTCCACCCTTATGAAGCGATATCGTATAATTTCAGAACTGGGCAAGGGCGCCACCGGCGTCGTGTATAAAGCTGTCAGGGGTGAGGACGGAACGACTGTCGCGCTCAAGAAGCTTATTCTTCCCAGCCACCTCGACGCTAACCAGGAAGAAGAATTCATAAAGCGTTTCAAGTCTGAAGCGAAAGCATCGCTGGAATTGAAGCACAGTGGAATCGTCGGTTCACTCGACTGCGGTCTCGATGAAGGCACACTGTATATTGCCTATGAGCTTGTGGAAGGTGTCACACTTGACGAAGCGATGAAATCCGGACGGACATTCAGCCCAGAGGAAATCGCTGACATGATAGCCCAGATTGCGGAGGCTCTCGAATACGCGCACTCCGAAGGAGTCGTGCATCGGGACCTGTCACCCGGGAATATATTTATCACAAATGACGGCAAAGCACGGGTAACCGACTTCGGTGTCGCAGGATTTACATCGCAGGCTACCCTGACCCCCGGTGACCAGTCGATCGTCGGCACTCCGGGATACATGGCTCCTGAACAGATCACAGGCGGTGAAGCGGACCCACGCAGCGATATCTTCTCGCTCGGTTGTGTAGCTTACGAACTCCTCTCCGGCGAGAAGGCTTTCACGGGTGATAACCTTGCACAGATTATTCACCGTGTTATAAACGAGCAGCCGAAGCCCATCCGTGAGTTCAATCCTAAAACACCGCTCGCGCTTGAGGAAATAGTCTTTCGGATGCTCGCGAAAAACCCGGATTATCGCTACCAGTCGATGGGTGAAGTCCAGACTGCAGCATTGAGGGTGCTAGAGGAGATACCGCGCAAGAGAAAGGCGGAGGAGTCGGCGGACGTCGGTCACGCGCCGGTACTTGTTGCCGTTGCAGGTCCACACGAAGGAGAAATATTCCCACTGCAATCTACGGTTACAACTATCGGACGCACCATCGGGGATATCCTTCTCAGCAAGGATGAGCAGGTTGCACAGCAGCACGCATGGATCACAAAAGAGGAGACCGGCTGGGTCCTCTACGATGCCGACAGTGAAACCGGTACCCTTCTGAACGGAGAGGAGATAGAGCGTGAGGAAATTCTCGCCGGTGATAACATAAAAATCGGCGGGTCGGTACTTGAGTTCCGTGGCGCAGGAGGTCACGCCGGCGCTTTCAGGGACGACGCTGAAGCCGTTGTTGCTGACGCAAAAATGGCTGCAAAAACGCAGATGCAGATACCGAAACGCACTCCCTGGGCCTTGATCATATTCCTTTCTGTGCCGGGGATAATCGTAATCGCCGGGTTGATCGTTATCGGACTCGTTTTGCCGTACCAGATCAGGGCTGACCTCGACGCAGCGACGGTCGGACGCTGGGACAGTGCTTTCGGTACAATCGATCAGACGGGAATCGGAGATATTGTATGGACACAGGACGCCGCCGATGTGCTCGCCGAATGGGATGCCGATCCGCTTGATTACGGCGACGGCACAGAAGAAAATGTGAACACGGGCCCGGCAAATTACATGGCGCCTGAGTGGGTTATCGGCAGCGGACGGATCAACGATGAAGTTTTGTATCGCTTCGGGCTTTTCCAGTTCGCTGATGAGTTCCTCGAAGCAGTCGTATATGGTGGCAGCGGCACGACCAATATCACCGACCCGAACTCTGTACTTCCCGCCCTTCAGACCGTCAGGGCTCTGGAAACCGGCCTGGAAGGACTCGAATTCCCAAGTGGTGCAGACCAGATGTGGGAGGGAAGGAAATTCCAGCTTCTATCGGTTATACGTCGATGGATTGCAGCGGTTACAGGAGGGGTACCGGATGCAGGCATCAGGGCATTTATCGCTGAGAAAGAACGCGCCGAGGAGCTTCTTCTTGATGGCTGGTACATGTACCGTGAGGCCGGCAGCAACGTCATGCTTCTGGACAACGCAATCCGTCAGTTCCAGATCTGCATTCAAACGCTCGATCCTGTCCTGATGTCCGATCCTGAGGACGAGGAAGCAAAGGCCATGCGTGGACTTGCTTACTACATCGGGGCAAAAATACTAAGGCAGGCTGGCAGTACTGACAGGTACATCCGGGCGCTCGGATACCTCGACAGTGCTGAATCGGATATCATTGGGGTCAGCGATGATAGTTGGGACGATACAATACCAGTCGGACTGAGATCGGAATACTCCGGTCCCAGGGATGTGCTGTCGCAGATACGTGCCCTGAGAGCTGCACTGCTGGCAATGACACCGTCAATGTAGATTGAAACACAATGCGAGACGTACTCGATAAAATATTTCCCTTCGTTTTCTGGACAGCGATTATCGCCATCGGCACGTGGGCAAGCTGGGTTATCGTCACAAATCGCGAGGATATCCCTGAAGAACCGGAATCACCTGTCAATGAGATTACAGATTCCATTCCACCCGCGATCGTCGATCAGCCTGTTCTTGAGGAGGTATCCGCGGACGGTTCAGTACGCTGGACACTGTATCTCGACAGGATAGTCCGGGAAGAGGACTCGGTCATGGAACTTGCCGAACCGAGAGCTCTGTACAGGTTCGAATCGGGGGAAGTGCTCGAGGTAACAGGCTCGACAGGCACGTATGATGAGGAAGCGCACGTACTTATTTTAAGTGGTGACGTGAACGGTACCGCGCGTGAAGCGGAATTCGAGTTTACAGTCGATGAAATGACGTGGGACGGTGAAGCCGGGATGCTGGTAGCCAGCGGTGGCGTGGAGATAAGGCGTGGAGGGATCGTTTTCAATGGATTCGATCTCACGCTGGATATGTCGGAGGAATTTACGAAAATGGAAGTAGGCGGAGGACCGTCCGGAGTAAGAATTACATCGACAACCGAAGCACTTGAGGAAATCGAGGGCTTATAACTGAATGCCATCGCGATACGAACAACTGGACTTCTCCAATGCTGAGCTGAGCTCGATTAACGAGCGTGACAGCCTGGTCAGGATCGAAAATTTCCCTGAACCTGCCCGTTTGACTGTGCCCGAGGCAGAAAAATTGCTCGATTCAATTCCCCCGATCCTCGCCGGAGAGGAATTCCGGGCATTGATCGACAGTCTCAGGAGGTCCCGCGAACAGGGTGCACCGTTAATCTGGACAATGGGCGCTCACGCGATAAAAGTCGGGATATCGAGGCACCTGATCGCATTATTGGAAGCCGGATTCATCACTCATCTTGCCACGAACGGCGCAGGCATCGTTCACGATACTGAAATCACCTGCTTCGGGCATACTTCCGAGGACGTCCCCGGCACAATCAGCCAGGGCGGATTCGCGGTAACAAAGGAAACCGGTGAAATTCTGAATTCATCGATCAAACGTGCCGCGGAGGAGGAGCTTGGACTGGGAGAAGCCATTGGTGAGGACATTACAAACAGGAATCCTTCCAATCTCGACGTGAGCCTCGCCGCTGCATGTTTAAGGCTGGGAGTTCCTTTCACGGTCCATGTTGCCATCGGAACCGATGTGAATCACATCCATCCGTCGCTTGACGGTTCCGCGCTGGGCGATTCATCGTACAGGGACTTTAAAATCTTCTGCTCGAGCGTTTCCAGGCTGCAGGGGGGAGTAATCGTCAACCTGGGAAGTGCGGTTGTGCTTCCGGTGGTCATTGAGAAGGCAATCGCGATCAATCAGAACATGGGCAATAACCTTCACGGATTCGACGGCTATAACCTGGACTTCATCCGTCACTACCGCACGAATCTCAATCCCGTGAAGCGGGCAACCGAGGTCGGGGGACATGCCGCTCATATCGTCGGCCATCACGAAATTACAATTCCGCTGCTCGCTGCATTATTGCTTGCAGAATAAAGGAAATTTGACTTGCACAACTGAAATGTGCGGGGTACTCTCCAACCAGACAGACTTCGTCAGGAGGAAATATGACTCCCAGCCCGGAGCTCGAAAAGCTGGCGTCCGACCTTAAAGGCGCACGGGTCCTCGTGACCGGCGACCTCATGCTTGATATCTACGTCAGGGGTGTGGCATCGCGAATCAGTCCCGAGGCTCCTGTCCCGGTCGTCAGACTAGATGAACGAGAGTACCGTCTTGGCGGCGCGGCGAACAGCGCGATGAACATTGCCGCACTGGGTGGGGAGCCAGTGATACTCGGAGCTGTAGGGAAGGACGAGTCCAGTGAGATTTTCCTCCGGATCGCACGGGAAAACGGGTTCAATGTCGACGGGATCATTCCACTTGACGAGTTCGTGACCACAAGTAAATTAAGGGTAGTCGCCGACGGGCAGCAGATAGTGCGGGTGGACGAGGAGGAGCAGCTTGGCTGGAACGACTGGCTTAGTAAGCAGGTGGAGAATTTTATCGAGGTAACCCTTCCGAATGTGGATGCAATAGCTGTGTCAGATTATGCGAAGGGCTTCATCAACGGCGATCTGATGACCGCACTTAACGACCACGCAAAGCAACACGGAATACCGATACTGGTCGATCCCAAGCCGGTCAATGCCGGACTCTATCGTGGCTGCGACCTTCTGAAACCGAACACAAAGGAAGCGTCGGAGCTGTCTGGAGTCGAAATTGTCGACGATGTAACCTGCGACCGCGCAGCACTGACCCTCCTGTATGAATACTCCCCGAAGGGCCTGCTGATCACACGCGGACGCGAAGGCATGGACCTGTACCTTGAGGACAGTGATCCGGTCAGGATCAGGACACGTGTCAGGCACGTGTACGACGTCTCCGGTGCAGGGGATACTGTTCTCGCAACGCTGGCGATGGGATATGCAAGGAACTTCGATCCTGTAAAATCGTGTGAGCTGGCAGCGGCAGCGGCGTCGGTCGCCGTCTCGAAATCCGGGACATCGACCGTCACAACCGATGAGTTAATAGCCTCGATCAGATCCATGGACAACCTGTAGCGACAGGCAGTTACGCTTCATGTCTATGGTATTATTGTGTTGAATTAAATAGATCGCATGTCAACCGTACTTTTTATCCTGATTCTCCTCATCGTGTCGGGTATCGTCGCATGGGCCGGCGATACGCTTGGACGCGTCCTCGGCAAGCGACGCATTGCGCTTTTCAACCTCAGACCCAGGCGTACATCCCTCCTGATTGCAATTTTGACCGGGATACTGATCACCGGTTGTACGATTTTTATCCTGTATCTCGCAAATGCGAACATTCGTTACGCTCTCGATAACATGGACCGCATCCGAAGGGAGATCGAAACGCTCAACACAGCTCGTGATGAGGCAATCGCCCAACGCGACGATGCACTCATGCTGGTTGAAACAGCGCATTCCGATCTCGCGATCGCGGAGAGTGTTGTCGGTCAGCTGAAGACTGAACAGCAGTTCTACACCGGCCAGATTTCAACACTGCAGAGCGATGTCGATCTGCTGCGTGTTGCTGTTGAAGTTCTAGCCAACGAAAGGGAATCGCTGACCGCGCAGGTCGGAAGGCTTGAAAGCGAAATGGAAGCTATCATCGCTGAGCGCGAGGTAAGGGTCGCTGAGCTCGAGGACGAAATTAACACGAACCTCCAGATAATCAGCAACCAGGAGAACCGCATGGCGTGGCTGGACGGGGAAATCTCCAGGCTGAACCGGACGATTGATGATCTCACGCAGGAGCTGCAGTCGTTTGCACTCGGTGACGTAAAAGTCTACGAAGGCCAGTTACTGGTCACCTTTTCAATTGACACCCTGCCAGCTATCCAATACATCTATAGTGATCTGCAACTCAATGTGGATCGCATTCCAAACGTCTACCTCGATCCGGTGACAGGGGAGGCTGTACTCGCTGATAACAGCATTGAAGTTACATCTGTGCAGTACAACCAGGCAATTGAAGCTATACGTGCGGTCAACTCCGATAAAGCGATTATCATCATTTATGCAACTGAAAATGTTGTGGAAGACCAGCCGGTACCTGTACGGATCGAGGTAACGCACGATTTCAAGGTCTACAGTCAGGCCAGCCTGATCTATTCCAATTCGTATACCGAACCCTCAGTGGGCGTTCAGCAACCGTACAGGGCAACACTCGCGCAATTTTTCGAGGATGCCCGAAATTCCGTTGTTAACGATCGCAGTCTGATTCCAATCACGTCCGGCGAAGCCCTGCAGATGACAATCGATGACTACCTTGACCTCGCGGAGATCCTGGCGGATGTCGGGTTCCCTGCAGAGATCAGGATTATTGCTCTGACTGACATCTACAGGACTGATTTCCTCGTGTACGGCGATCAGTTTACTGTTTCGATACTGCCCGTAACGACAACCATGGACGGAGTTGATCCGGAGTAGCATAGGGGAGTAACATTTCCATCGTTTTAAATAATCGATTCATCCCGTAGCACAGCACGGCAGTGCGTCAATGACAACATTCAAGTACATCCCGTAGCGGCGCACGGCAGTGCGTCAATGGCAAACATTCAAGTACATCCCGTAGCGGCGCATGGCAATGCGTCAATGCCTGCACAAGGGGAGAGAGACAATGAAAAGAGTACTGAGCGTAAGCATCGGTTCCAGCAAACGCGACAAGACATACACCGGTGAATTCCTAGGCCAGGAGGTGGAGGTCGGACGTCAGGGAACCGATGGCGACATGCAGAAGGCCGGAACGATCATCCGCGACCTCGACGGCAAGATAGACTGCTTCGGAATCGGCGGTACGGACATCTACCTCTGGAGCTCCACCCGCAAGTACAAAATCCGCGACGCGTGGAATATCGCGAAAAACGCTGTGAAATCACCGGTGGTCGACGGCGGCGAGATCAAGCATACCCTCGAACGCCAGGTCATCCGCGACCTCGTCAACGTACATAAAATCATACAAAAGGGCGATCCCGCGCTTCTCGTCAGCGGCGTCGACCGTATCGGAATGGCGGAGGCGCTCGACGAAATCGGGTGCGACACGATCTATGGCGATTTCCTGTTCGCGTTGAAAATCAATAAGCCGATTCGGTCGCTCAGGGAGCTTAACCGGGTCGCCGCAACGCTCCTTCCGATCATGACGAAACTCCCGTTCAGCTGGCTCTATCCGACAGGGAAGAAACAGGATGAGATGAAGCCCAGGTTCCCCGAGCAGTTCGAGAGGGCGAAGGTTGTCGCGGGGGACTTCCATTACATCCGCAAGTACATGCCCGAGGACATGAAGGGCAAGGTGATCATCACAAACACGACGACCGAGGACGATGTGAAACTCCTCAAGGAACGCGGCGTGAAGACTCTAGTGACGACGACTCCGCGTATGGGTGGACGGAGCTTCGGTACGAACGTGCTCCAGAGCCTGATCGTCGCGATCAGCGGCATGCACCCGGACAACATGACGTGGGATGATTATTTAGAGTACATTAAGAAGATGGATTTGAAGCCAAGTATTGAAGAGTTGAATTAGAAACACAGATTAATTCTATGTAAACAATTGTTCTCCCACAGTTGACAAATATTACCTTTTATGGTAGATATTTTATGAGGAGAATTTTTTATAGATCTGTATAACGTGTAACTTAAGGGGTAGCGATGGCACGAACAAATTCTCCTCTTGGCTCACACGATGCGGCATTGAGTATTGCTGAAGCGTATGAGTGTATGCTTAAGTCGTTGATTCAATTATCGAGAGTACAGAACGATAGAGCATCCGTGAAATACCTTGCCGATCACCTGGAAACAACTGAGAACTATCACAGGCTGATCTCAAAAGCAGTAAAAGGCAGCGGTGAATGGATGACATTCTGCAAAATGGAGCTATACCTTCTGCAACAGATGAATGAGGAATGTCTATCCAAAATTGATGAGTTACTGGGTAAGCAATGAAAAGGGAGGCTGGAATATATTATGAACATGGGTAAACTGATTAGTCTACTCAGGACAGCACAGGGTCTGTCTCAAACCGGACTCGCATCTGAGCTTAGTATCACGAGGGCGTATTTATCACAGGTGGAGAACGGACATAAGGAACCCAGCCTTGTTCTCCTGAGAAAGATCGCAGAATTTTTCGATATCCCCCTCGCAGTACTACTTGCCGACGAAAACGAAACCGATCCGCTGATGATGGACGAACTGAAGCGCATGCTCGGTGAGGTCCTGGTCATAAAATTATCGATGGCAGAGCACAGGAATAAGTCGGGGAAGAAAAAATCGAAATCCAAACTGAAGGCTTAGGGACTTTGCATGGAAGCTGCATTACCTGAGCTGTTTAAATAGTCCTGTAACCATGGATCGTCGTTAGATTCATCCGGCATCTGTATATTATCACTTGTAAGTATTAATATTACATTGTCATCTTCACCGTCTCCATTTAAATCCCAGTAATTACTATTTACTGCATCTTTTGGACCGTAACAAATAATGTAGTAGCCTGTAACTTCGCAGTCTGTTGAGTAGGGAATATATGTGAATTCACCTTTTGATGGTGATACACCGAAAGGGATATTACACATAGGTTGCTCAGTCCAGGGATTCTCCGGAAACAATAGGAGGAAGTCTGAATAAATTAGATCATTAACATCGGATGGATATTTTCCACCATTATCCTCTCCGTATCTATCGAGTGCAATCTGCAAAGTATGGAGGTTTGATTTTGCCCACGAGATCCACCGAATGTCTGGCTTACTTGTCCTAGGGTAGGTTGCTAAAATAACTAGCAGGACTATCACTAGAAGGGAAATAATTACTATTTGAATGAAAATTATTGACTGCGGACTTTTCAGGATATTTTTCATTAATACGCATCGTGCAGCATATAAGTGATAATTTAAATTATACATTATAATTGGTCTGGATTCGCTTCCGAATAGCATACTGATATGTCAGGAGTTCTCTTGACTAACCCGCATCACGATGTTATACAATGATTGAAGGCGCGCGGTATTGCGCGCTTGATAAATGTTACGTGGTACCTGTAGCTCAGGTGGTTAGAGCGCCTGACTGTGGATCAGGAGGCCGAGGGTTCAAGTCCCTCCAGGTACCCCAGGATTTTATTAAGAAATTTAGATTTGAAACACAGAGACACAGAGGCACAGAGAAGAGAACGGATAATTTTTCTTCTCTGCACCTCTGTTTTTCTTCTCCCTCTTCTCTGCGCCTCTGTGTCTCTGTGCCTCTGTGTTTAGTCTTCGTTCTTTTCTTCTTTTTTCCTTTTCTTATCCCCTTTTAGTGTAAAATACCTCCGAGTCACAACAAGGATCAATGATGGCCAAAAAATACCAGGCACCGAGAGGAACCATCGATTATCTCCCGCCGGAGAGTGTCAAGCAGCTTCATGTCGAGGCCGTGTTCCGTGACCTGTGCGAAAACTACGGTTACCAGCCGATCCGGACGCCCATGTTCGAGACGACCGAACTGTTCGCGCGCGGTGCCGGTGAATCCAGCGATATCGTCTCGAAGGAAATGTACACCTTCGACGACAAGAAGGGCAGGAGCATGACGCTTCGACCCGAGGGCACCCCGGGAGTCGTCCGTGCGCTCATCGAGATGGGATGGAATTTCGCCCAGCAGACCCGGCTCTACTACATCGGCTCGATGTTCCGTTACCAGCGTCCCCAGAAGGGACGTTACCGTGAGCACACGCAGGCAGGTTTAGAGATTATCGGACCAGATTCGGTCACTGCGGATGTCGAGGTAATAAGTATCGGTGTGAATTTTCTCATTGCGCTTGGACTTGATGACCTGAAAGTGGTCATTAACACGGTTGGATCGGTCGAGGACAGGACGCGATATAACGAAATCCTGAAGGTTTTCATCGATGAACGCCATGATGAATTCTGTCCGGACTGTCATTTCCGTGCGGAGCACAATCCGATGAGGGTTTTCGACTGCAAGGTTCCCGAGTGTCATGAAATCCTGAACGACGCACCGGGTATGTTCGATACTTTGTCGAAGGAGTCGCTTGACCGGTTCGAGACACTGAAGGAACTTCTGGAAGCCGAGGAAATCGAGTACGAAGTCGATCCAAAACTAGTCCGGGGGCTCGATTACTACACGCATTCGGTCTTCGAGGTTATGGTCAGGGGAGAGGAGGGGCAGCAGTCGAGCCTTATGGGTGGTGGACGGTATGACAGCCTTGTTGAACTGTACGGCGGGCAGCCGACACCCGCGATGGGATTCGGTGCGGGCCTTGAACGAATAGTCGAGGCAATCGACTGGGAAGACCTTGAGGAGATCGTTAATCCGGAGTGCGACATTGCGATAGTCGCACTTGGCGAACAGGCACAGCGAGTCGCTGTCACCATCGCTGACAAACTTCGCGTCGCAGGCCTGATGGTCCACATGGATCACCGGGGGTCGTCGTTCAAGAACCAGCTCGGCCAGGCTAACACTCTTAAGGCTGCAGCAACGATAATTCTTGGCGAAAATGAACTTGAGGGCGGCATCGTGATTCTGAAGGAGATGGAATCCGGTGAACAGGAGAACGTCCCGCTGGACGGCGTTGTAGAAACCGTCCTGCAGGCGTTCAGCACGGATTCGGAGGATTAATGAGGTTAATCCCTGCACTATTTTTACTCGTTACGCTGCTCCTGCAGGTCCCTGCATACGCCGGACAGATGTTCCTCGAGCATCGGGGTGAACTTGCGCGCGGGTATTCATTTTTCCGGGGTCCGTTCGACCTTGGCGACATCAATCATGACGGTGCTGAGGAGATGGTAATCGCCGACGATGAGGGCGGATTCCATGTTTACCGTTACACTGAGGACGGATTCGTTCCGATCTGGATTTCCGACCCGCTGATCGAGGACGGTTACATTATCGATGTCCAGATACTTCATGAAGACCTGATCGGGTTCCATCCGAGGATGCTCATGCTGGATTCAATGGGCACGCTTCACCAGATCGCGTACAACGGGTATCTATACGAAGAAACCGCGACCTACGAAGACTACAGCATGGCTGGTGAATCAGGACGTCTCGTTCTGAGAGACATGGGTGGAGGTGGTCGGACCATAATTATCGCACTGCCTGAAATGGCAGATACATCGTTGGAACATGAAGTAGAATCAGATGGAGAAGAATCTACTGATACTCCTGTGGATGAACCGGATGAATGGTCTGGAATGACACTTTACAGGCTGTCGTCCGATGGACTCGTAAAGCTCACTGAGAATGAAATCACCGAGCTTGACGATGCCGAGATCTATTTCGTACAGGAGCTGACGTCAAGGGACATCGCACAGCTCCATGATTTCAGCAGCGATCCCGCAAATATCGATCCCGATTCACACATTCTGACTGACAGGGTAGGGGTGGCAGACCTCGATCGCGATGCATTCCTGGAACTGCTGGTGTCGGTGAGCGATCCCGAGCAACCGATCGACCGTCTTGAAATCTACTCCGAGGAATCCGGCGAGTTCACGGTACGGATCACACTTGAGCTTCCGCTGATAAACGAAATGGTGCTGGGTGATGTCGATGGTGACAACTTCAGCGAAATCGTCGGGCTCACATTCGACGGCGAAGTCCTTGTCTACCAGTACGATCCCCTCACCGTAATGAAGCCTGACGGAACGCAGATAGAGTGGCTGTACCCGCACCGCAGATTCGGCGGTCTTATCTGGGTCGATCCAATGGGGTTCGAGTCACTTGGCTGCATTGTGGTGGACGATGACGGAATTACTAAATTACTTTATAACAACCGCGTGGTTGAACTCGACACTTCAAACCAGGTAATCACCTGCGACACGGTTGTCCTGCTTCCCGACCTGCCGGGTGAAGCGGTTGAAGATATCCTGTACGTACCGCTGCTCGCAACGCTTGACTGCCTCGGTTTTCATTACACGTACGACTCCGGACAGTGCCTCGTGGAGGTGGGGAACCAGAGGTGAGCGATAAGTCTCGTCGTAGTAAACTGCTGCCTTTCACCCTCACCTGGTCCCTTCTCTATCTCATTTCAATCTGGTTGACGTATCGCAGGGATATCCCTCCCGAACCTGCCATGTACGCCATTTTACTTATCGGTATACCCCTGACGGTACTTATTGCTGTCGAATGGTCTACGGTGATACCGGTACGTAAAACCGCGATCGTAATAGTTATTGCGGCAGTTGCCTGGTGGCTTGTCACGGCAATGCTTGTCAGGTCCGGACTATGCTGGCGATTCTGGCATCCTGTCAACACGGTCATGCTGCTTGTCGGAACCTACACGCTTGGAAACTGGCTTGCGGGAGAGCTCGAAAAAGTCGGGCACCTGATACCGGTCTGTATTCTTGGCGCCATGGTCGATGTGTGGAGCGTTCTGCAGGGACCGAGCAGGTCGGTAGGCGAGCAGGTTGTAGAACACGCCCAGCGACAGGTCTACACCGGTACATGGCAGCCGCCGCCGTTTCTAGGTTTCATGATTCTCAGCTGGCCGCAACCGGGTGAGGGGTACATGACGCCACTGTTTGGATTCGGCGACCTTGTTTTCATCGCTCTCTTTCTCGCTGCAAGCAGACGTTTCGGGTTATCGGTCTGGAAAGCTTTCTTCCTAGTGCTGGGTGGACTCGCCATCGCAATCGGGGTTGTCCTGTTTTTTGAAACCCCGATACCCACGCTACCTTTCATCTGCGGACTATTCCTCATCGGAAACTGGAGAAACCTGTCGCTTACGAAAAGTGAATGGAAAATTACGATCACACTGGCGGTAGTGATCATGATAATCGGATTGACGAACTGGCTGAAAGCGTTCATCCTTGGTGGTTGATCGCGATTGAGAAAAGGGGATTTTTCATGAACTGGATGTTGGAAAATTTCGAGGACCTGGATTCACCGTCAACGTACGCGGTCGATCCATCGGGTGTTTACGACTGGCTCGAACGGATGGACAGTCTTCTCGAGGATGGCAGGAAACAGTTTTTCGAACGTGATAGACCCGTTATTAACACCGGGTCTGAGATCAGGGAAGTAATCATAGCGGGGATGGGCGGCAGTGCAATCTCCGGTGACATGGCGTACGCAGTCGTCGCATGGTCGCTGCCGGTGCCATTGCGTGTTATCCGCGGTTACCTGCTTCCCGCCAGTATCGGACCGAACACCCTGCTGATAGTGGTAAGTTATTCAGGTAACACCGAGGAAGCTGTATGGGCATTCACGCAGGGACACAACCGTGGAGCCAAAATAGTCGCGATATCCACCGGTGGCGCACTCGAGGATCTCTCGAACCGTTACAGCATCCCGATTGTAAAGATGAACTGCAACTACCCCGCACCCAGACTTGCACTGGGTCATCTTTTACCTGCGGTACTGGCAGTTCTGGACTCGGTGTTCGATGGTCTTGAGTTTGTGAACGATGCAATTTCAGATGCATCGCAGGCATTGAAGCGGGGCCTGAATCGATACTCACGTGATTTGCCCTTCGACAAGAATTTCGCCAAGAAACTCGCTTATGACATGCACAATGCATGGCCGGTGATCGTCGCATCCGAGATTACACGTCCAGTCGCGATGCGGTTCGCTGCACAATTAAACGAGAACTCGAAATGGCCTGCCCATGCTTCAATTCTGCCGGAAATGAACCATAACGAGATCGTTGCCTACGCGCAGGAGGGTCCTGCGACGAAAAAAACAGGTGTTTTATTCCTGAAAGACAAAGACGATCACCCTCGCGTGCAGTTTCGTCAGGACTTCACGGCGGATATGGTAGAGAAGAACGTCGCGTGGGTTCACACACTCAAAGGGGAGGGGAAGAACCTGCTCTCCAGGCTGATGTCGATGCTCCAGACTGCGGATTTCACGAGTTATTATCTTGCCGTGGCAAGGGGACTCGATCCATTGACGATCCATGCAATAGATACACTAAAGGAACGGCTGGGTAAGCTGGCCTGATCCCTTAACAATCACATAAACTCGTTTGTACGTGAATTTTTTACTGAGAAATGACCCTTACAGGCTTCAAACTCGATCTTTCCAGGTATAAATCGCCTTCCCGACGCTACTTTTCCCGTCCCACGCTAACTGTTGCAGAGGCTTTACTCGGTTCGTACGTCCGTCATGAGTCCCCTGACGGAATTGTCGGGGGAATGATCGTTGAAGCCGAGGGCTATCTACACACGGAACCCGGGTGTCACGCTTTCAACGGGGAAACGAACCGTAACCGCGCGATGTTCGGTCCTCCGGGGCATGTTTATACGTACTTCACGTACGGCAATCACTGGATGTTCAACATAGTGACCGAAAAGGAAGGATGCGGGTGTGCAGTCCTGATCCGCGCTCTGGAACCTGTCGAGGGAATCGATCAAATGTGGTCGCGACGTCCGAAGGCCAGGCGTGAGATCGATCTCGCGAATGGGCCGGGCAAGCTGGCAGCTGCTTTGAATCTGAGCCGGGACCAATATGGCTGGGATCTTCTCGATTCGAAACTTTCAGTACTGGTTCCACCTGCAGGTTATCGAAAACGGATAATTAAGGCGTATGGCGGGGTCGTTACGACTTCAAGAATAGGACTTGGTGAGAATAAAGCAGCGGGACTTCCGTACCGATATTACCTCAAGGAACATCCGTATGTCAGTGTCAGAATTAAACGAGGGAAGGGCTGAAAGGAAAGAAACAGGCTTGGCAATGAACCGTGAAATCTGCTATGCTTTGCCGGTTCAACCCGAGGCACATCGTGGTTCAGTGTTGTGCTATTGTTATGTGCCCGGTACAACGTGTTAAATTCCTTCAGATCTTTACGTAACAGAAAACGCTCGCAGCGCGAGGGGAATCCATGGATTATACGATTGTAGACCTCCTGATTGAATTAGCTGAGAGGCAGGCGAGTGACCTTCACATCACGGTCGGCGTACCACCGACGTTGCGTGTTCACGGCCACCTGGTCCGTCTCGATCTTGAGGCTTTGACTCCCGAGGATACACGGGGCCTTGCGTTCTCGATTATGCGTGAGGACCAGCGTAAACGGCTTGAGAAGGAGCGCGAGATCGACTTCGGTTACTCCCAGAAGGGTATCGGTCGATTCCGATGCAACTCCTTCTGGCAGAAGGGTACAGTCGCACTGGTTATGCGGTCCATCCCGGAACGAATTCCGACCATGGACGAGCTCCTGATACCGGCGATAATGAAAGAGGTCATCTTTGAGCCTCGCGGACTCGTTATCGTTACCGGTCCAACCGGTTCAGGTAAGACCACGTCCCTCGCCTCGATGCTGAACGTCATTAATGAGAATCGCGACCTTCACATCGTAACTATGGAGGACCCGATCGAGTACGTGCACGAGCACAAGATGGCCAACATCAACCAGCGTGAGATCGGCGAGGATACGAATAGTTTTAACGAAGCACTGAGGCGTGTACTGAGGCAGGACCCGGACGTAATACTCGTTGGTGAGATGCGTGACCACGAAACCATCGCGACCGCCATCACCGCATCCGAGACCGGCCACCTTGTCTTCGCGACACTTCACACTAACTCGGCACCGGCTACAATCGACCGAATTATCGACGTCTTCCCGTTCGGACAGCAGGACCAGATCCGTGCCCAGCTGGCAAACACCCTGAGGTGCATCCTGACACAGGCTCTCCTGGCACGTGCCGACGGTGCAGGACGTATAGCCGCGTTTGAGGTCATGCTGAACATACCCGCTATCAGGAACCTCATACGTGAGCGAAAGATCTTCCAGATCCACTCGACCATGATGACCCACTCGAAACTCGGCATGACCATTCTCGACCAGTGCCTGAGGGATTATTACTTCGAGCGGAAGATTACACTTGAAACAGCCATGGCTGCCGCGCAATCACCGTCCAACCTCCAGCGTCTGATCGCTGCCGGCCCTGCAGGCCTGTCAGATGATGGTGAGGAGATCAGCACCGGACGTGATGCAAGCACGGAACTTGGACAGGGATACATGTGATTACCGGCTTGCAGGGGTTGACAGGCGATACGGCTAAAGTGTACATACTTAATAGCCACGCATGTTATCCCCAGTCGCCGGGATTCTTCGTACAACTGAAATATATGACATTCATGCAAGGTATATCTGAATTTTATTTCCCAATGCTGAGATCACACCAGGTGGTGGAATAGAGTGAAAACCTACGTATATGTTGCGCGCGACGGCGCCGGCAACACTGTCAAGAACACGGTCCAGTCCGACAGCCAGCACTCGGTTATCGAGGCGCTCGGTACCGAAGGTTATTACGTTCTCCGTATTTACGAGAAGCGAGCCTTCAACTGGTCGCCGTGGGACATTGTCGACCGCTTTACCAAGGTCGGCCTGAAACTATTAACGATCTACGCCAGGCAGATGGCACTCCTGATCAACGCCGGGCTGACACTGTCGGAAGCACTGGACACCTGCGAGGAACAGACGCAGCAGCGCAAGTTCCAGCAGGTCATTCATAAGACACGTGTCGACGTGCAGTCGGGCATCACCCTGGCATCTGCGATGAAGAAACATCCAAGCGCGTTCTCAGATTTCTTCGTTGCCATGGTTCACGCCGGTGAGATCGGTGGTGTTCTCGATAAGATCCTCGAACGTATCGCGAGATTCTACGAAAACGAGCTTGAGCTGAGACGTAAGGTGCAGTCAGCGATGGTCTACCCGTTGCTGGTCACGATCGTTTCAATCGGCATCAGCCTTTTCATGCTGGTTTACATCGTTCCCCAGTTCGCGGAGTTCTACAAGGATTTCTCCGGTGGCGAGGCGCAGCTTCCCGAGCTGACCCAGAAAATGCTCGATATCTCCGAGGAATTCAGATACAACTGGTACTGGTACACCCTTGTCCCTGTTATTGTACTCGTTATGATATGGAAATTCCGAGGGACGAAATGGGGACACAGGGTATTGGACCCGGTCATCATCAGGATGCCCCTCTTCGGACCTCTTGCAAAAAAGGTCGCTATCACCCGATTCAGCAGGACACTCGGCACACTCCAGGAATCAGGTGTACCGTTAATCGAGGCGCTTGAAGTAACACGCGACACCGCGCATAACCTCGTTGTCGCGAACGCTATCGACTACACACGTGAGAGAATCCGTGAGGGTGAGACGATCGCGGGTCCCATGAGACGTACCAGGGTGTTCCCGCCGATGGTCACGAACCTGATTTCAGTAGGTGAGGATGCCGGTAACCTCGAGGAAATGCTTTACAAGCTTTCGGATTATTACGATGTCGAGATCGACGCGACCATTCGGGCACTTGCAAGCCTGATCGAGCCAATCCTGATTATCGTCGTCGGAGGTATCATCGGTGTTATCGTAGTCAGCCTGTACCTCCCGATCTTTAACCTCGTTAATATTATTAATTAAATAAGTACTTTAAGTTATTGAATCCAAGCTCCCTGATGGGAGCTTTTTTATTCAATTATTTACAAAAAAACATAAGGGAACCTATTGTTTTTTGTTTTTTTTAATTTATACTCCGTTTATAAATTAAAAATAGGAGTGTAGACATGGACATTAAATATTTTGCATTCAGTATCATTAGCTTTCTAATATTATCTGGAGTAGTAAGTACCCCTAGTAACGCGGATATCATAATTTGCTGGGAGTGCAATCCGGTCGTTACGAGAGATGTCAGCTACACTTGGGAATGTTATGTCGGCGGCCAGTTGATTGAATGCACAGGTTTATGTGACCGTACGGATTTTGATATATGCTGTGATTATGATGAGGGCTGGTGGGGTGGTGAATGCGACAGATATATGAATGTGATTGTATTCAATAATTGTGAGATAACTGACCCTCTATGTCAGTATGCAATTTGTCCTGCAATCCTGAATACAGTAATCCAGGCCCAGTGCAGAACCGAATGCGATTTATGCCGCGACTAATATGCGGAAACATAGGAGGAACCACATGTCAAACACCATGAAATTCTACTGCTTCCTATTTATCCTTGTCATGATCCTGATAGGATGTTCAAGCAAGAAGGTTGTCCCAGTCGATCAATCCGTTAATGCTGGGATTGATGACGATCTGCGTGTTCTTACACAATATTCTTCAGAAGAACTTTCGGAGTTGAATCAGCTGAAGTTGGCGTTGTATTCAGGCGATCATGAAGCATCGATAAATTATATTCGCAAACGGGCTGAAATATTCAGAGAAAAAGCATTTGATCGAGCTCTATTAGCATACTGGGACTATAAGGATAAACTTCCGACAGGTGACACTCCTGTCGAGATTATCACAGAACTTGAGGCTGAAGGATTAATGCCTTTCTGGCCGACTGATCCGGTAACCGATACTTCCGTCGACATTATCGCCACCGAATCAGAGATTATCGACTGGTCGACTTTTTATATTTCCATAGGGGAAAATGGGGCATTTGATTATGTTGGTGTTTATCACAATAGTATGTCTCCTTTTGAACCCCTAATTTGTGAGCATGATAACTCCCCCAGGTTTGATGATAATATAACTCACTCATATTATGTCGACAGTGATCATTGGTCGGGTCAAGTGCCACTACCAACCAGTTCCGAAGAGGCGTTTGCAGATATGGTAAAGAACCTGTTCCTAACTCTCATCGACGACTCTTTCTTCCTGAATGAATCCCAGGTTCCGACTGATTTAGCCGGGTTACTCGCTGGTTTTGCCATTGTCAATCCCCGAAGCTGGAAGCATCCGGTTGGTCCTTTATCGGATGAATTACCAGGGAGCTTTGAATATGGGACTGATCCTGAACAGAACGGTTACTATTTCACGTTTATGACCAGTGAGTACGGTGAGGTAACGAGGTGTTATCGGTTCGTTAAAACAGAGATCGATGATGAGTACATTTTTGACTTCAGTACATCCATGAGTTATATCGAGCCCGTGATGGACGATAAAATTTTCCAGAATCGAATCCCCATATTAACAGACGAGCTTTTTGCTGGCCCGATTCCGGAATTGTAACGATATTTCTTAGCCTCGAGTTTCCACAACCGCCATATGAGCGGTTTTTTTCTATGAATTTAATCTGATTCCTGCTACAATCACTTGGATTCTTCCCGATAAATGAAGGCGGGTCGATTGTATTCGCCTGCCTGACGGAGTGTGACTTAATGGCTGATTCAAGATCGGTACGTAACCTACTCAACCTTATGTACGAAAAGGGAGCCAGCGACCTTCACCTCGGCGTTGACAAACCGCCCTGGATGCGCATCGACGGTACTCTCAAGCCGACCGACCTGCCGAAGCTTAACAGGCAGGACATGGAGGACCTCGCGCGTATCGTCCTCGGTCCGAAACGTGAGTTCCTGATCGACGAGCAGAACGAGGTCGACTTCTCGTACTCACCGGAAGACTTCCCGGGACGATTCCGTGTTAACTTCTACCGTCAGAAAGGTGAGATCGGACTGGCCCTCAGGCTCGTTACATACTACATCCCGAGTTTCGAGGAGCTGAATCTTCCGAAGATTATCGCGGACGTTGCACTTGCCGAACGTGGAATTATCGTGATCACCGGCACCACCGGTTCCGGTAAATCCACGACACTGGCCGCGATGACAGACCACTGCAACAAGAACAAGGACGGTCACATTATCACGATCGAAGACCCGATCGAGTACTATCACTTCGACAACAAGTGCATCGTCAACCAGCGCGAGGTCGGTATCGATACCGACTCGTTCATCGTCGCACTCAGGGCGGGCATGCGTGAGGACCCCGACGTCATTCTGGTCGGCGAGATGCGTGACCGTGAAACGGTCCAGACCACCTTCACCGCAGCGATCACCGGTCACCTTGTCATGACCACGCTGCATACTACCGACGTACTCCAGACCATTAACCGTACACTCGACTACTATCCCGCTGAACAGCAGAAGCAGGCCAGGATCATGATGTCGGAAACACTGCATTCCGTGTTCTCGATGCGCCTCCTTCCGATGGTCGGTGGCGGTCGAATTCCCGCTATCGAGTCGATGGTCGTCACTGCGCAGATCCGCGACTACGTCCTCAGCCCCGATGAAACTTATCTCATCAGGGACGTCATGGAGCGAGGTGGTTCGGACGGCATGTTCACGTTCGACCAGTACCTGCTGAAACTCGTCCGAGCCGGAAAAATTACATGGGATACAGCCAGGAAGGCTGCATCTTCCGAGCACGACCTTCTCCTGCTTCACAGGAAGTCGACCGAGTACGACGCGCCGATCACCCAGTCTTACTACGGCACATCGAGCGACTGACAGAGCAGGAAAAATACCGAAATTACAACCTCCCGCAAGGGAGGTTTTTTACTGTAAGGGGAACACATGCACGGGACGTACATGTGACCGGTAATCATCCGCCTGAGGCGGATGCTACATTTGAGCCAAATCCGGGTGCCTGTCACTGTGGGTAATAAATTGCGGACGGGACGTCCGCAAGACAGCCGGCGAGACGCCCGCGCTACGTAACCGATTCAATTTTAAAACCGAGCTACGTAACCGATCCAGTCTAGAACAAAGTTCAAGGTTAAAGGGGACTGTCACTTTTTTGCGTCTGCCAGTCCTGCTGATACGTTCACTTTCGCAGAAGCAAAAACGTTGCCTGTCCCCTTTAACAGTTTTCCAGAAAAGCATGCACGGGGCGTGCATGTGACTGGTAATCATCCGCCTGCGGCGGACGCTACAATTGCATTGACAACCTACCTCTGTTCACGTAACCTTCTTTGCTTTGTGGGGTTCTCTTTTTACGGGTTTCAGCCGATATTAAGTCAGTACAACAGTTGATGTGATATCCCGCATCAAACCCCGCAATCCGGTTAATTTAGTCAAGTTTCGACTTTCAGTACACGGGATTTGAACCTTTTCCACAAATGTACACTCCAAGCATACAGGATCAGATATTGATCGGCCTGATTTTTTACTCCCCGGCGATCATTGCATTCCTGTTCGGCTCGATTATCGGAAGCCTTTCAAACGTGATAATCCACAGGCTCCCGTACTACAGGTCGATATGGTCTCCCCCTTCACATTGCACGTCCTGCGGAATTGAGATCCCATGGTACCTGAATATTCCAATACTGAGCTACCTGTTGCTGAGAGGCAGATGCCGCAAATGCGGAGCACGCTTCTCCAGCAGGTACATGTGGGTGGAGCTGACAAGCGGACTTCTGTACGTGCTTGTCGTCTTGTGGCTGTATACACTTCCGCCACCGCAGGGATTCGGACTCACAATGGCCGAAATCCTGACGATGAACATAGCAGGTGGGACACCACCGCTTGGATTTCCATCGGATCCGCTCACGATGCTGCTGATGCTGAAGGGATTCATTTTTGTAAGCCTTCTCCTGATCCTGACAATGATCGACCTGGAGCATATGCTTCTCCCGGACCGGCTGACAATACCGGGGACGATATTCGGGCTGCTTTTAAGTATCGCGGCGCCTCTGAACCGTCCCGAAATAGCAAACCTGGGCACGTCGGGAGCCTGGGACGCCATTCTGCAGTCGGTTTTCGGGCTGCTGATCGGGGGAGCGGTCCTGATCATCATAGCAATTGCTGCGAAACTGCTTGCGCCGGTCCCGATGGGGATCGGGGATATCAAGCTTGTTGTTATGATCGGGGCGTACGTAGGAATTTTCGGGATCGGACCAAGCCTTTTCCTCGGATTCGTTATTGGAGGTCTCCTGTCGATACTTCTGCTATCGCTGAGGTTCGCCGGGATGAAGTCACTCATTCCATTCGGGCCGTTCCTTGCACTCGGCGGATTGCTGGGGTTTCTCTGGGGCCATCAGATATGGTTCTGGTACATGGACTACATGAAAGGCGGACCATCGGGAATGGGATTCCTGCAGTGGCTCGGGATAACCTGAGATGGGTTCGGGAACCGGGTATCGATCCGGGATTCCCGGATAGCAGGCAGGATTCAAAAAAATGGGTTATTAAGTGTTTAGCCCCTTGCGGAACAGAATATCATGGGGTATAAATAAACGAGGCCTTCCGCAGTAACCCCACTCCCAGTCAATACAGGTTTTCAGACACAAACCGAATTCCGTAATTTAGATACCTGCAGAAGGAAAATCCAAACCAGAATGACAGCTTTTAAAACGGTTCACGGTGTGTTAAGATATATAGATAATGCCAAAGAGCATGTCAGGCCACCACATTGCCTTATCCCCATGCATCCGGTGAAAGAGAGAATGCCCAGAAGTCAAAGTTGTCCACAAGATTTACACTTTATTCGTCGCGGACGACGTGAACGTGGTTTCACATTAGTGGAACTTCTCGTTGTTCTCGGTGTTTTCCTCGTTCTTACAGCCCTGACGGTACCGAGTTATATCGCGACCAGGCCTCAGCGAATGCTCAGCGGTGAAGCAAACCGCATGGCCAGTGTGATCAGGCAGGGTCGTCTCTACGCCCTCAGGGACAACGAAAATACATACATGGAGTTCCTTCCTGAGATCGATATGTACCGTCTCTGGAGCCAATCCGGCTGGAGAGCGTATGTTGACATCATCGATCTTCCTCAGCGTAACCCCGAGAGGGGAGACTATGACGGTGATCTTGATGGTGACGGCGATTACTGGTGGGGCGACGGGGGAGATCCCGAATCTCCAAGCGGTACCCCCGAGGATCCCGATGTAATCCTGGACGGTGTCAGCGGTGACTGGTTCTACCAGGACACGGATGGAATTTACCTCGATCCGGACGTTCTTTTGATGCCGACGTATCCCGGGAATCAGCCGATCAGGACGATCAGCCCGAAACTCAGGATCAGCCTTGATCCGGTGGACGGTTCGATTGACAACATCAGCCGTGACTTCGGCGACACCGGCGCAGTTGCCGGTGACAATATCGTTCCGTTCGAGGTCGATCTGAGGATGAGGAACTTCGCATGGGTCCCTGACAACCCGATCGGCAAGCGTAACGGCGTTCTCAGTCACTTCCCGCTCCTGTTCATCTGCTTCTTTGCCGACGGATCGCTGACTGCAAGCTGGGACTCGGCCAACTCGACAGGTTTCGATGATGAAATCATCGCACTGCGGCCGGGACAGCTCGGCGCAGCACAGATTCACCTGCAGGTCCGTGGTGAAGAATTCAACCCGGAGGAATACAACATTTTTGACCCAACGGTTGTAATCCAGGGTGATGAAGGATCGGAAGAACCACTAAGTCCGTATAACACATTGTCCATTGAAGACTCGCAGAGCGAAATCTACGGCCGTATGCTGGTAGTGAACAACCTGACCGGACGAATTGTTATCAGGAACTTCAAGCCGACGGATCTCGACGATTACCGCGCCGATGGCATTGATTTCATGTAGCTTTTTGATTGAAACACGGTCGAACGACCGTTATTAATATCAGGGGCACTTAGGGAAAAGGAAATTTCAGAAATCCAGGGAGGCTTGTAAGAACGGCTGAAAGGGTGACTGTGATCGACAAAGAATACACGCAAATGATGGAATTTCAATCACGCAGCACCACTGGCCCTTTCTGCAAGCACAAGAAACGAACTACGGGGCAACATATGTTTTCTCGTTCTAAAAAACTTTTTCGGGATACCAGGGGTTTTACTCTTCTGGAGGTTATGGTCGCCATAACCATCCTGCTCCTTGTAATACTTCCCCTCGCAAGCCTGTACGTAAAAAGCCTTACGGTCATCCAGAACGCCGGACTGTATTCACAGGCGATCCATCTCTCTCAGGAGCGCATGGAGATCTGCATTGCTCTGGAATACGACAGCCTTGAGTACTACAACCAGATTTTCACTCCCGGTTTCCCATATGTCGGGCCGCTTCCCATTACTCACGAATTCGATTACTACGGTAACGGCCTTGATGCACCGGGAAGTGTCGCCTACGACAACCGTGACAATCCGGACACGCCGGAACTGGAATGGTATTTCGACCCGACCGACTCGAATGACGATGACTACCCGGTTCCGGTTTACAGGGATTATTACAACAACTTCACCGGCAGGCTTCTCGACCCGAACTACAACGGTCTTTGCGACGATGATCTCGATGGCGACGGTGAAGCGGGTATCCTCGGATTCGGTGGTCCCGACCTCGACGATATTGAAATCGCGACAAATGGCCGGTTGATTCAGTATTCCGACCCGATATACAGCGGAACTCCGGCTGCCGCCCTGGGAAATACATGGGTGCCGGGTGACGGTCTGTTCGACACTGTGGTTGAGGGCAACTACATTGCCAGCATGGACCCGATGTATCGCCAGATAAGAACAACCGAATCGCAGTCACCGATTCTCGATGTCAGTCTTCTCCTCGACCAGGCGCATCGCGGTGCTGTGAGCGATTACCGTCACAGGGAAGTCACGTACCAGAATTTCGTGCGTATGACTACCTTCATCGATCCCACTCCGAGACTCTCCAATCCTAACGACGTGGACACGTGGGTCGACCAGCTTTACAAAAGGGACATGGCGGTGAACGACGGGTACACCCCCCAGGAACTCCGGAGACTGGAGCTTTGTCTTGAGCGCGACCTTCCCCTGAATTCCGGAATGACAAATTTCGATGTCGGTGTCAGGGATGCGGGAATTATCGAGAGAAACGAATTCAACGTTAATTACGCGGTCCCGGTTTACGGAATGAAAATTATCGTGACGGTCTTCTACCTTACTGGTGAAGGCGAGATCCAGTTGACAGATATCGACAATGACGGTCAGCTTGAGGAAGTACCGATGGAAACCTACGGCGGTGCCCGTCGAATCAGGCTTGAGAGGACCTTCTACAACACCGATCTTCTCAACGGTTTCGTTAAGCAATACCCGCCGCCAAGACGATTTTACAATTACACACCGAATGGAACCACTGATTACAGCGGTTCTGCGGCAGATAACCATCCGGTCCGTACATTGACCGTACCGTACGTCGAAACCGACGGCGGCACCGATGAGGATCCCTGCTCGATTCATAACAGGGGTCTTCCGTACCTGACGGACTAGGTGAAATAAAAGAACAAAACAAACATGAGCATATAATGCCTCACAGGGCCGGCGGAACGTCCGCTTCCCAGTCGTCTCAAGCGTTCGAGGTGGAAAAAATAATGAACCGACAGAAGGGATTCACATTAGTAGAGCTGCTCGTTGTTATTACCGTAATAGGCATACTTGTCGCGCTTGCGGTACCCAACGTGAATAAGCTCAAGATTAAAGCCAAGGAAGCAAGAGTGACGAATGGCGCGCACGTCATCCAGACTGCTCTTGAAACCTTTGCATTAAACCACGACGGTCTGTATCCGGGAGTGGCAGTGCCAACATGCGATGACGATGCGCAGCCTCGATTCGAGGATACCAGCAGTTCTACCGGGGACTGGTACACGATGAGGGCACTCATTGGCGGTGGTGTAGTTAAACCAGCGGATGACGAACTGGACTACCTGGATGGTTTCTACTTTACGATCGATCCCGACCCGGATAACGGTCGGCTGCAGATTCCGGACAGGCTGGTTGCCGAAGGTGCCCTGGAGATCTATCCTGAAAATCCGTTCAGGAATAACATTTCTGGTGTAACAGACCAGGCGGTCCCGATGCTGAACATGTTCGGTATCGAGTTCCAGTGGCAGCCGGTCAACGATCCCGGGGTTGATATCTTCGATGCGGACCCGGCACCGGTAAGGATCTGTGAGCCGCTCTGGTATGGCGATGACAACGATTACACAACGCCGACCATCGGTGGGACTTACGATTTTCCGGATCCCGATAGCGGCGACTACAGGTTCATGGGTGACATCAACCATATCCTGAGATATGACAACAATCCGGATCCAGATAGTGAATGGCATGTCGAGCGTGGTGAGATCCTTCAATCGGGATTCCCTGAAGGCAACTTCGCCTACATCCCGCTGGATCCTGTCCAGACCGATCCCGGACAGCCTGATTTCATGCGCTACTGCAGGAATTACTGGCTCATCATCTACGGCAGCACGTCAACAGCCGAACGGAATAAATACGAGGATGTAGTACCTCAATTCCCGCGACCTCTTGGTGACGGTGATTCGACTACTCCTCCTACAGCTTACGAATGGACCGTAAGACAGGCTCTCGTAGGTGCAATGGCAGTTTACGCAACAGCTTACGAGGACCAGTTAAGGGTCGAGGGCAGTTAATACTGAATTAATTCCCACGCCGGGTCACTTTACGTTCTTGTGACCCGGCGGGATGGGTTGTAATGACCCGGAAAATACGTTGGGTGAATCTACTACCTGCGCAACTTCCCCATAACACTACATTGCAACGGGGCTGAAATATGAAACTCAGGAATCAAAAAGGTTTCACACTGGTCGAGATGCTGATTGCAATGCTGATTGCCGGCATTTTCTTCTCGATCTTCGTGGGGGTGGTTCTCGCCACCTTCGAAACCCTGCGATCGGGCGACGAACGTACTGTCGCTCAGCAGAACGCGCGAGTAGCGCTTAATTTCATCGCCAACGACATCCGTCAGGCAACGGAAATCGCACCGCTTCGACTTGAGGCGTATCGCGACTACGCTACAGGCGGTTTTCCGATAGCAGACGATACCTGGGATCCCTACATCGATGATGAGGCCTGGCCGATCTATCGCAGGAGTGTCGACTCCCATCCGATGTCGGCTGACGGTGTCATCGACCTCGACATTGACGGTGGTTCCGAAGATGGCGACGAGTATGATTATTTCAGACCGGACGGCATGCCTTACGATGTAAGGCCCCTTGCACCAAACCGTATCAGCCTGCTTCAGTTCGGTTCCACCTACTACCCGAACACCGAGTACTGGACCGCACAAGGCAACTCGATCGACATCGACGGTTTCGGCGGTGCGAATCAGACCTCCGCGACAACGCGCGTCACTTACGAACACCAGCTTGTGGAGCCTCTCCACGACGAGATCTACGAGCCTGAATTCAGCGGCCTCAGCAAGGAATTCAACATGGTCGTCAACCGTAGTGCCGACGTGTACACCGAAACTGAACGGATCCGGGACATCAGCGATTTTGTCATTGTCAGGACCTTCCAGATTTCCAATCCCACTGAAGGGCAGGTTGACACAGGCTCGACAGTTGTCACTGCCGGTGGACCGCTCGGTGCGATCGAACCCGATAAGATTCTCATGGATGAGCCGGACCTCAGGCAGCCGGTCGCTGATCACGTGATCAACCTTCGTTTCAGGTACTGGTACATTCACGGCCGCGACATGATAGAGATCCGTTTCGATCCCTCTGTGCAGGAAAACATCGGCGGGAATTCAGTAGACACCGACGACGGTTACTTCAGGTACTTCGACATCAGCGGAAGTGAAATATACGTCTGGTACAACTGGCCTGCCGGAGCGATGGTCGATCTGCTTGAAACAACGCGCAATGTTGGTCCTTTTGGCAACGTCAGCTACTCATACGATCCTGACGATGTCGACGCAATGGATCCTAATTCGTTCGTAATAAACGGTGGCGACAACGGTGATGATGAATTCATGCGTGGTGTCATGCTGTTCGAGGGCTGGAAATTCGTGAACGCCGTGAGCGTGACCGTAAAAACAGCAAACAATCAAACCCTTAACATTTACAGGTCGTCTATCAACCATAATGTCGACGGTGATCCAACTCATCCCGACTACGGCATGGGCTTCATAGATTTTGGCCGCGGTGACGTCTTCGATGAGGATGATCCACTCGCCAATCCAAACCTCAAGACATGGGAGCCTTTCTACCAGGCTGCTGACAACCTTCGGATCAGCACGGCCCCGGTGAATGGTTCCGACCTGTTCGACTTTGTCGAGCCGAACATGAATCCCAACTTTATCGCAGGGGCTTTCACAACCCTGCAGACCTTTGTCGCACCTCCCGCACTTCAGGAAAAAGCGGAATTTTACATTTCGCAGATTGAAATCAACAACAGAGGACTCTGGATACATCGTT
>JAUWTM010000177.1 GCA_030614715.1 Planctomycetota bacterium | reverse complement strand
GTTTATGTTGCCCGATGCCATATCGATCCTCGCGCGGAGCGTTTTAGCACCATCGGGGAATTCACCGTTTTTCATTCTCTCGAACAGGTCGAGATTTTCCTCGATTGATCGGGCCCTGTGCGGGCTTTCCCTGCCGGGCTCATCCCATCCGCCGCGGTATTCCTTTATCTCCTCTGCGGTGAGATCGCAGACGTAAGCCGCTCCCTTCTTTATTAACTGGATCGCCCATTCATAGAGCTGATCGTAATAATCCGACGCGTTATACAGGTGCTCTCCCCAGTCGAATCCAAGCCATCGGATGTCGTTCTTGATCGCTTCCACGTAACGGGTTTCTTCGGTCAGGGGATTTGTGTCGTCAAACCGGAGATGGCACCGTGATTTTTTGTATTCCTCGGTCAGTCCGAAATTCAGGCAGATTGCTTTCGCGTTGCCGATATGTACGTAACCGTTCGGTTCCGGCGGGAAACGCGTTATCACCCAGCCGTCGTTTTTGTTGTTCTTTACATCCTCGGCAATGATCGTCCGGATAAAGTCCAGGCCCGGGGATGGTTCTTCGTGCGTCATGATACTTATTTCCTCTTCTCAGGTTGTTCGTGGCTATTTTGCTTAATTTCAGGTCAAATGGCAAAGATGCACTGGTAATAATTATTTTCAGTCAATAGTCTTGTCTATAAAGTTATGCTACTATATTAACTTGTTCGGATCACGTTCGGAGGTGTGTCCATGCGTGCTGGTTACGTCCTGTCAATCATCCTGGCAGCATTGTTATGCATCGCGTGTGCATCTTCCGACCATCCTGCTCCAACTCACCCCGAACTGTACAGTGGCAGCTCCATAATTCAGGAAACACGGACCGGAAGAGCGTTCTGGGGCATCTGGGAAATCCGTTTTACCACTGATCACCTGACTGCGGAAGTGCTTCCACTGCGTACATCCGGAATGCATCTGAATGTCGTCAACCTCGTAGAGTTTTCACCCTGCAGCACCTGCCTTACAATCACCGACATCATTTCCAGTGTGCCGGGAGAGCTGCACGTTAACCTCAATCTGACCCATCCCGTTCCCGGTGACATGAGGTACACAGGATTCGACGTCCGCGGAATTCTCGTCACAGGCTCCGACCTTCTGCTGCCGGAGTTAGGGAGGAGCATCGCCTGGGGTGACAATTATCCTTCGCTTATAAACAGCGACGGTTACACCCAGCTTTTCAACCCGACCGAATTCGACCCGAACGGTCCGGGACCCGCTGTTCTCAAGTATGTCGAGGGAAAATTCGCACCCGGCGGAAACCTGACAGCTACATTGAACCCATATCTCCTTTATGCAGATGAGATACCGCGAAATATGTTCCTTCCTGGAGAGACCAACACGCGAACAGCGGTCCTGAGGCTTCCGGACGGTCCGCTTAGCTTCGGGTACGCTGTAGATGCGTCGTGGATACCGCACCCTCTGCCGGTTGTTGATCCCTACAGCGAATTTCCGCCTGAAGCCAACTGTATCGAGGCGTGGAAAATCAAGGTCGAAACCGGGTCTGGATTTCTGAGCGATCCCGGCAGTGAAACGACCTGTGAAATCCTGGTCAGGGATCACCAGGGATTCGGCACGTTCGATGATGTGATAATTGAGGCGCCCGACCTCTTCGACGGCTTGTTGTACCCGATGTTCTATGGCTACGTTGGTACTGACGGGTTCCGGTTTAAAACCTCAATAACCAACGAATACGGAGCTCCTGATGGTGAGTATCCGCTGCTGGTGCGGGTCATTGATGACGATGAGGACACGAGCCTTGGACCGATCGATGCGTGGCAGGTCCACAGGGTGACAGTCGGCCCGAAGACCGGCTGGGTGCGTACCTGGGGCGGGAACGAACGCGATGCATGCTGGGATATCGAGATTGATGATGACGGGAATATATACACAACCGGCTCCTTCCAGAACTCGGCGGATCTGGATCCCGGCAGTGGTGTCGATATTCATACTGCAGATGGTGCAAATGGTGCTTACCTGACCAAATTCGATCCTGATGGTGGATTTCTATGGTCGAGAACCTGGAGCGATGCACGAGGGCTTGAGGTCGCACTTGATGAGTCGGGCAATGTACACGTTGCAGGGGAATTTATCGGCCTGGTTGACTTCGATCCGGGTACGGGAATCGAAGAGCAAGAAGCACTGGGGCTGTTTCCGGACTGCTTCCTGAGCAGGTTCGCATCCGACGGTGAATTCCAGTGGGTCAGCACGTGGGGAGCCCCGTACGTTAAGGACATGATCGGAGCAATCGTTCCCGGAGACATGGGCAGCACGTACATCTGCGGGGGTTTCAATGGTACTGCCGATTTTAATCCCGGTTCTGAAACCGAGTACAGGACTTCGAATGGAGAAGAGGACGCATACCTGCTGAAGCTTGATTACTACGGTAACCTCGACTGGGTCATGACCTGGGGCGGGGAGGGCGGGGTCTCACCGAACAAAGACGATTTCGCTGTTGCCGTATCGGTGGATGACTCCGGTGGAGTTTACGTGGCCGGCCACTTCCATTCGCTCTGCGATTTCGATCCCGGCGACGGGATCGAGGAGGTTCTTCCGATCGGCTGGGAGGACGGCTTCCTGCTTAAGCTCAATTCCTCCGGTGATTTTCATTGGGTACGTACGTGGGGGGGGACATCCTCAAGCAGCGTTATGGGAATGACAGTGATGGCACCGTCTGCGGTCTTCATCACCGGGTATTTCAGCGGGATCGTCGATTTCGATCCAGGCCCGGATATAGATGAACACAGCACGATAGGTTCCGGAAACGGTTTTATAACCCGATATAGCCAGGCCGGGAATTATCAGTGGACACGTCAATTTGGTGAACCGTACCAGGCCTCGGGAACAAACATTACCTTTGTGGAGCCGGACAATCTGTACGTTACCGGTTTCTTCAACGGTACTGCGGATCTCAACACCAGTCCCGGGGTGGAGCAGCATGAATCGAATGGCTGGATGGATGCGCTGCTGATTAATATCGACACCTGCGGCGAATATATGTGGTCGAGGAGCTGGGGGGGAGTCGGTATCCTGAATGTCTTCATCGATGATGAAAGTACCAGTGTGGAAGTCGACAGCGATGGAAATATCCTTGTTACCGGGCACTTTGAAAACAGTGTGGATTTCGAGCCGGGTCCTGAAGGTGAGAAAATCCAGTCAAATGGCCTCTGGGACTCATTCCTGGTGAAATTTACTCCCGACGGGACGTGGTAATCTGCCAGATCCCTTTGTTTAAGCCGTATTAAAGCCGTTTAAGGCCGAGATTTGAATGATCAATATTAAAATTGAATCATAATTCAGTATTGTTGTGGCATTTTACTTTATTATGTGCTATCTTAAAAAACTCCAGAACCGCATCTAATATAATACGTGACACCTCATTAAGGAGGTCTGCGAGATGTCTCAATACCGTTTTGCAGCAATTGCTATCATCGGTTTGATGTTTGCTGCACTGGTACTCGTCGGATGTCAGAAGGGTACCAGTAACAGTCCTGTTTTTCCTGACTCTACTGGCAGTGTGGTGCCAGGTTTGACAGATGGCGCACCCAGGAATGAAGCTAATTTTCCACTTACAAACAGCCATGCATGCTGGGGTTTATGGACCGTAACCATCGATCCCGATACTCTCGAAGCCCGGATTGTACCCCTTCGAGGTGTTGAATGGCATGCCAACGTGGTCGAATTCATGCAGCCGCCGCATAATCCGAATAACCTTCAGATTTTCGTGGATGAGCCTGCATCCGACCCGCCGAACGGCTATTTCGTGGTAGATGTGAGCCTGACTCACCCGTTCCCCTCACTTAAGGAATTCAGGGGATTCGACGTCAGGGGTACATTCCTCGCGCATGGAAATTACACGAGCGCATTTGATTCCATGGCAACCTTCGCCGATCCGAATCCGGCGGCAAACGAGTCCAGGCTGCTGAATGCCGACGGCTATCACCGCTGGTTCAACCCGTCAGAGTTCAATCTCGGTGGCATTTCGATCCTGGAGTACATTCCCACGATGCTGGGAACGTCGAACAGCACTAACGCGACACTGAACCCATACAAGTACTTCAGCGACGATTTCCTGTCGATTGCTGAAAAGGACACCATGCTGCAGGACCTTGAGATTAACCCCGGAACAAGGGGTACGTTCTCACCCACGAGCATGATTACCCGAACCTATCACATACAATTCGCCATGAACGCCGGAGTTCCTGACTTCACGTTCAGTTACGTTATTGACGCGTCGTACAACGAGCCGAACGGACCCGGTCCGGACTACGTGATAGATGATTTCCCGACGTCTGCGAACTCGCAGGAACTCTATAAAATTGACTGCGATGACATGGGCAGCACCGTGTACTACGTGGGACCGACATCAAACGGTGGCGATCTCAGTTTCGAGCTCGAACTGTTCGACTGGCAGGCTCCGTTTAACCCGTCAGGAGTCCTCGCCGAGATCGGCAGCGTGCTTGTCGAGTCACCGACATTGCTCGATGCGTACGGCGGTACGCTGGACCTGACCAGTACGTTCATGACGAACGCAATCGATTCGTCCGAGGTCAGCAGTGTCGTGCAGGTCGATATCACAGGCGTGACTCCTGCTGATTCCGAGAACCAGGTCCTGTTCATTACGGTAACAAGTGCCGACCCCACAGACTACAGCAATCCGTTTGGTGCACCGTACCCGACGGGTCCCGAACTCGCTGCCTACTACATGTGGGACGTACCAGTATCACCGACCTCCCTGAACACACCTCCTACAGTCGGACAGGTCGCGGGACCTGAGAACGTCGACGGCACCGAGGGACCGCTGAATTACAGTGCACCGATAAGCGACCCCGATGTCGGGCAGACTCTGACCGCCATGTGGAGTGTCGTGGACACCGGTAATCCCCCGGTTTACAACATTCCATCGAACGGAGACCTTTCTGTCGACATCGACTGGTCCACGTACCCGATTGCAGTTCAATACGACGTCAACGTTGAAGTCAACGACGGCTTCGTGAGCGTTGAAGGCACTCTCCTGACCGTGAGTTACTTCCCGGTCAACACTGTGCCGGTCGTAGGTAATGTGATCGGTCCAACCCCGGTGACCGTAGCCGACACCGCATCGTCCTACTCGGCGACGATCGTCGATCCGGACTGGTGGCAGACGATAACGGTGATGTGGAGTGTTGTGCCAAGCGGAAACGCACCCAACTACAACATTACAGCGGAAGCCGACGACTCGCTTCTCCAGGACTGGTCGACCTACGATGTTGGACTATACGACGTCAACCTTGAGGTCGACGATGGTGTTGCGCCGCCTGTTGAGGGAACACTTCTGACTGTTGATCTTCAGAACACTCCTCCGACACTCGGAGCGATCACTGGTGATTCAAATGTCGATGGAACGGATCACACGTCGGTATACGATCACGGCACACTGACCGATCCGGATAACAACCAGACGCATACATACCTGTGGTCGGTGGAGCCTGACGGCTTCCCGCCGAACTACATAATCACTCCAAACGCAGCTAACGACGGCCTTGAGATCGACTGGTGCAATTACCCGGTCGGTCTTTACGATATCCAGGTACGGGTTAATGACGGCTACGACAACGGCGACAGCGCGGTTTTCGATGTGACCCGGTCGATCCAGACCTGCTCCGGCGGTGCTCATGAGTATTATGGCGATATCTCCACTTGGCCGACATTCTCCTTCGCCTACACCCCCCCGGGCTGGCCCGGAACTGAGGAAGATATCGTTCTCGACAGCTACATGCTCCCGAGACTTGATCTGGACTTCTGGTCCCGCGGACCGTTCGCAGGGCAGGGTGTTATGCACACCGGTGAAGCTTCACTGGTTAACTTCACATTCGATGCTACCAGCGGCTTCAGCGATCCCGCGACCCAGTATTCATGGCGCGTACCCGGTATGGGATTCTATGACTCCAACTGGGTGGATGCCATTCCGTGTAATCCCCGCGTCGTTGGTTCGATCGATACGGTTCCGGACCTCAATGCAACCGACGGCTTCGACGACAACCGTATCGTTATCGTTACGTCGCACGATCCCGACCTGATCTACGTAATCGACGCCGACGAAACACTTGAGGCGAACCAGTCGATGGCAACCCTCAACGATCTCGCAGGCAGTGATGGATTTGCGTGTGTTGCGATCGACGTTGATAACGACATCTGGGCCATCGATTACAACGATCCGATCCTGTCGCTGGTTCACTGGACCTACGTCCTCGATAACAATACCGGCGGTCCGTACTACACGTTCGAGCCCACTCATACCGTAAACATCACATCTCAGCTCACAGCCCCGGTCATCTACGACATGGTCGTGGCGTTTTCGAATAACCATCTCTACCTGCTTGGTTCCGCGGCCTCGCCGTATCGCGGTGAGATCCTCGAGATGAACCTCAACACCACTCCGCCTACCGTCGTTGGTCTTACCGGAAATCTCTTCAGTTCACCCATGGGCAGCAGTGCTACGAACCTGCCGTGGGTCTACAGGTACCTGTCCTGGAACGGCTCGGATACCGATGAGTATTACTACCCGGTTGCAGCGGATATCTACATCGATCACGTCGACGCTGTCACCTGCGATCCCGAACACTGCAGGATCGAGGTCATGGCGAAGCTTCAGGCCGAATCGACACAGTGCGTCCGGCTCGACACCGACATGAATATCCTCGAGCGTGAATCGGGCGGCGGTGTGTTAGTAACATTACTCTGTACCGGTATCTCTTCGGATACAGACCTGCTTGACAGGCTGACCTTGAGCCCGTCGTACTTTATAAACGATGAGGTCGCGACGACACTTGATTTCTATTCATGGGACCCGCCGAACGACTGGTAAGGCTAGATCCCGTTATAATACTGAATAAAACAACCGCCCCGAATCAGGGGCGGTTTTGTTTAAGTCAGATTTTCTTGAAATTTTGAAGTGTCCTACTCGCCTACATCCGGACCCAGTTCCTCTTCGGTCTCCTCGTCATCCTCTTCATCATCCTCGATCCCGTCCTCGGTTACGATATCTTCGTCTTCGTCCGGAGTGAAGCCGTCAGGCCCCGGTGTGTGTACCGTAATTCCTTCCGGGATCGGCTCGACACCGTTATCAAATCCGTACGGGTTTTCCTGTATCCATCCTACCTCACCCGGTATCCAGACAAAGTCGTAACTGCCCTCTCTCAGGACTATCCTGTCCTCCGACACCTCGACTACCGTGACCTCCTGGTTCGTGTTGGGCATGACAATCGTCTCACCCTCGCGAAACCCGACGCTTCCCTGCTCCTGAATGTTGGCAAGACGCACTGTATGCACGTACTCATTGGCATCTTCAATGTATATGTCGTTGGAGATTGGCTTGACTGACGGCCGGGGAGTCAGGTTTTCGGGTTGAAGGCTCACGCTCAGGCCACCGCTCCCGTCTGTACCCCCATCCGCGATTGCCGAATCGTTCATCCGCGACCCGAATCCGCCTGATGCGTCACCCTGTCCGTATTCAGTTGACGGCAGGTCGCCGATCATGGGCAGGGGATCGAGCCCCTCCGAGAGATCCGTCGTCGTGTGCTCCGTTTCAGGAATTTCCAGTCCGGCTACGTCAGGTACATCCTCGAGCTGCAAGGGAAGCGTGGCAAGCATGTTCCGGTACTGCTCCTCACGGTTTATGTCGTCGACGATCTCCCGCGCGATGCGTATTGTTTCATCGTCCTCCGATTCACTGGACATTCTCGACATCCGCTCACGTGCTTCGTCGAGCTTTGAACCCGCGATATCGATGAGCGCCAGCCCGATCTCGGGTGACGGGTCGGCAGGGAGGTTTTCCAGCGCGAACTGGAAGTGATAGACAGCCTGCGAAAGCGGGTCAAGTTCCGGATCGGGGGTGAGCGTAAGTCCGGCAGGCCATCGAAACGGAACCACATCGTAGAATCTCCTGAGAAGGTATCCCTCGACCTCGTCCGGGTCGTTGGGTGGGACAAGGCCCAGAGTGTAAATGCATCCCATCGCGAGACGGCTGGGTTGGTCGTTCGGATTGAGTTCGAGTTCGGCATTGAAATGCCTGAGCGCGTCGTCACCATTACCATTCGTGATCGCGATTCCACCGAGAGCTGCGTGAGCTCCCGGAAGGTCTGGAATGAGTTCAAGCGCAACGGTGAACTGGTACAGCGCTGCCGCCGCGTCACCATCGACCAGTGCAGCTTCTCCCATGCTCAGACGCTGCTGTGCCTGTGCCATTTTCTCCTGCTGAGCATTCATCCGCACCAGGCTGTATGCTGCAACCAC
>JAUWTM010000046.1 GCA_030614715.1 Planctomycetota bacterium | reverse complement strand
ACGAAGCACAACACCGTGCCCGAATTATCACAGGCACCTGAGGGAACGACATTGATCAGTTGCGGTGGCGATGAGGATTACGACGTAGGTACCGTATCGGATTGTGATACGTCACAGACGGTGCATCGGTACTGGACGGTCGGCGACACGACGTCACTGCCGTCACCGGGACCCGGCTGGACTGAATTCCCTGTCGGGAACACTGAGATAACAGTTGACTGGGATGGGTATGCAGAGGGAACGTGGTACCTGTTCCAGAAAGCTGACGACGGAGAGGGCACATCACATAACTACCTCACTGTTACAGTTGAGGAAGGCGATATCGAGGTCAGCACGCCGGCCGGACAGAAGTTTGTCGATTGCGACAATACCGATGAATGGTACGACTGTGTCATCGAACTCTGCGATGGCGGTCCAGTTGCCAATAAGTGGTGGGGACTGTCGATGTGGGACGATCCGTTGACGGTGTCCTCATGGAACATGTTTACCGAGGACAGCTTCATGGTCGACTGGAGTTCGGTACCGAACGGTCCGACAACCAATACGCATTACTACCTGTTTGGCCGAGGAAATAATGGCAGCGGGGACGCCTACGGTGGCGCACTCGACTGCTACAGGGACAACACAGCACCATCGACACCTTTAAAACCCACGGGTGAGAATATAGTAAGTTGTCTCGATCCAGAGCATACGTATACGTTCGGTACAGTCACAGACTGCGACGATGCAGACATTATCACACGTCACTGGGCGATAAACGAAAATCCGAGCTTCCCACCGAACAGTGGATCACCGTCGTGGACTGCTTTCACAGGGACATCGGACGACATTGACTGGGACGGTTACGATCACGGGTCATATTACCTGTGGCAGCGCGCGTACGACGGACTTGTGTACTCGGTCAACGTGACGCCTCGCCACGTGCAGGTTTTAAATGCCCCGCCGGACACTCCCATTACACCAATTGGACCTGCGAATGTATACTGCTTCGGAAGCCCGTACTATTACGATTTCGGTAAAGCAAATGATTGCGATGACACCAACCTGACCCGCGGATACGCAATTTCAAATAATGGAACAACCCCACCCGACATGACGGACCCGTCATGGGAGATGTTCAGTAGTGATGTTGCACCGGTGGTAGTCCTCGGGCAAACGATTGGAACTCACTACCTGTGGCAGGCGGTATCTGACGGCGATATATTTGTCACGTGTACAACACCATTCTCGTTTAACATGTTGAACACACCACCCGACACACCAGTGATCAACACCGGTATAAGCAGCGTGAACTGTCATATCGGATTGAGCCAGATCTATCATATCGATGTGATTGAGGACTGCGATGTCGGACAGACTTTGACCAAGCACTGGGGAGTGTCAACAACAAATAACTATACTGGCGTCCCAACATGGAACGCTTTCTCCGGGACACAGTTTACCGTCAACTGGGCCGATTACGATCTTGATGACGATTACTGGGTGTTCGTGAGGGCGACGGACGGTCCGAGTTTCACGGTCAGCTCGGGATTTCACGTAACTTACCTGAGTTCGGCACCTGATCCCCTATCCCCACCATCCGGTCCAACAACGGTATTCCTGCCGGCTTCCCCGCACGTTTACTTTGTCGGAACTGCGAATGACTGCGACGCAGGAGACACACTCGTGCGTCATTGGGCGATAAACCAGCTATCGACACCCCCGACGTCCGGCTGGCAGGTGTTCCCGACCGGAAACACGACAATCACGGTCGACTGGACGACCAAGGGCATTGGTACATGGCGCCTGTGGCAACGTGTACGCGATGACCAAATGCACTACGTCTACAGCGGATACATTCAAGTAGCTACGTACGTACCGACCAACGCAACGTACTGCGATGAAAGCGGTGACGATGGCGCAACGGGCCATTATGGAGACCCGGTCCGGAGCATCGGCGTAGCACTGGGGAAGGCTGAATCCAGCGGCCATAACGCCGTGTACGTAGGCACAGGTGTATATTACGAAATCGAGACTCTTGATCTTGTCGAAGGAATCAATATCTACGCGCGGAGAGATCCCGATAATTATTATAAGGATCCAGGGGTCGGTGCAACGAACCTGTACGGCGATATCGAAGCGGTCCGCGGTCATAATATCAATTCAGGAACGTCAATAAATCGCCTGACGATCCACGCGGCGGATGGTACAGGTGCTGATCCAACAACGTGGAACTCCGTCTGTGTTTACCTGTTAAACTGCACTGACGCGCTTAGCTTCAGCCGTTGCGTATTTTTCACCGGCGATGGCTCGACCGGTGATGAAGGCAGCAGCGGGACTGCAGGTGCTCCTGGACTTGACGGTTTTGCCGGTAATGAATCTATTTTGCATGATGTCAGCCCTTGTCCTCAGAACGATCCACCCGGGCCGGGAATACCCTCAGGCTACTGTTCGAGCGGTGGTCATGGCGGATTAAGCGGATGGGGTTCCGGCAATTATGGCTACTATGGAATTCCCTCACCTGGTGGCGCTTCAGGCGGCACCAGGGGGATACCCGGTGTAGACGGGGGCAACGGTCAGAATGGCGAAGATGGATGGCAGGTTGCTAATGGTGCCAATGGAGATGGAGGAGGCAATGAAGGAATAGTGTTCCTGGGAATTTGGGTTGGTGAACCCGGAGTAGCCGGCGGCACGGGTGAACCCGGTGTCGGCGGTGGTGGCGGCGGTGGTGGCGCCGGTGGTCATATCGGCACGTGCAACGTCTATGGAGCATCCGGCGGCGGTGGTGGCGGCGGCGGCTGCGGTGGCACCGGTGGAGGAGGCGGTCAGCCCGGCGGTGCATCGTTCTGCACGTTCCTCTTTACGTCCTCACCAACTCTCGACAGCTGCGTGTTCTATGGCGGCATTGGTGGCTCAGGCGGAGACTATGGATCTCGCGGATCTTATGGACCATGGGGAGAAGGTGGAGACGGTGGATGGGACTACACTGCCTGCGATGCCGGAGACGGCGGAGACGGCGGTCATGGCGGAGCAGGTGGTAACGGAGGATGGGGAGGAGCCGGTGGCGGTGGAATGTCGGTGCTGATCTATGAGTACTTCGGTTCCAGCCCGATTATTACGAGTCCGACTTACCACCTCGGTAGCGGAGGTCCCGGTGGAGATGGTCATCCGACATATTTCCTGGGCGATGGCGCAGATGGCATCTGCCAGAATGTCTATGTGGACTGATTGCCGACTTATTGAAATTATTCAGCCCCTCAATCGAGGGGCTTTTTTCATTAGGCACATCGGCGGGGCGCCGATGCGACAGGTAATCACGCCCGGGTCGGGCGTGCTACAATCGAGCGTCATTTTTCAGAATCTTTTTGCCTTTGCTCTTTATAGCGTGTTATCATGTAAACTGAATTTTCACATCATGACCGAGTCGGTCGATCGGATCGTTGGAGGCTGTCCATGTTACGTAAAAGCGGTTACACCAATGCATTAATGCTGTTAATGTGCATAGGGCTTGCTGCATGTTCAGGAGGGGGGTCGCCGGTCTCACCCGAGCTGACTAACCGGGCTGATACCACCAATCCCAGATCGGTTGCGGATTCCGGACCATCGCAGGTTATCTGGGGCTACTGGTCCATTACGATTGATCCCGTTACCCTGAATGCCGAGATCGTGCCCATGCGGACCGCGGAATTCAACGCGAACGTCACGATATTCCTTCAGGCGCCGTGGACACCCGTCAACCTTATTGGAATAGATGTATTAGGCACGTCTCAGCCCGAGATTGGATTATTCGATGTCGATGTCACCCTCCAGCATCCCTTTAAATCGCTCGCACAGTACCGTGGATTCGATGTCCGGGGTATTTTCATGGCGGACGGCAGTCTCCCCGTCGAAAGTACACCAGGTTTGATACGCACGGCACCCGATGAAGCGAGGATATTGAATTCAGACGGTTACACACGATGGTGGAACGCACAGGAATTCGGTCCCGAGGGTGAAATTTTCGGATTCCAGCCCGGAGTGCTGGGTTTTCCGGTACAGCCATTGTCAACACTGAACCCGTACAAGTATTTCGCCGATGATCTCGATGAAGTACTACCTGTAAGCACACTCGACCCGACCACACGCGGTACGTTTGCCAACCAGCCGGGAATCAACACCCGAAATTACCTGATACAGTTCCCGATGAACGGTTCGGAGCCGGATTTCACGTTCCAGTACGCGGTGGATGCCGCGTGGGAGGAGCCGGATGAAAGCTTCGCCCCGGATTACCCGATGGAAGCCTTCGGACCGGACGCGCAGATGCGTGAACCCTATCACATCACGATGTGGGACCTTGGATCGACCGCTTGGTACGAGGGACCATCGGACAACGGCGGTGAGCTCCAGCTTGCGATAGAGGTTTTCGACTGGCAGACACCGGAGATGGGTCCGAGCGATCAGATCTCAACACTATATATTGAGGGCGACGTGATCAACGGTGCAATCAACCTGTACCCGACAGCGATTGAGTTGCCGGGAAGCCAGGTAACCAGCAGAGTATATTCGGTCGTTACCGATGATCTCATTCTCACGCAGGCTGGAGATGTGGAAGTATTCATAACAGCGGTCAGCGCAGTTGGAACGTACGAGCCGAACATCCCGACAGGCGGAGCCGGCTGGGTATATCCCGACGAACCTCTTGCAGCTTTTGCGTCCGGCATTGTGAACATCCATGGAGAAGCGCCGAACCATCCGCCTGTAGCGATCGCGGACAACTCCGGACCGCTATCGGGTAATGCACCGCTCACGGTTTTCTTTGATCCCGACGGATCGTACGATCCGGACCCCGGGGACTACATCGCGCTCTACGAATGGGATTTCGAGAATGACGGAACCTTCGATGTTTCAAACACCGACGGCGCGATTGTCAGCCACATCTACACAGACCCCGGAATACATGAGGCACAACTAAGGGTAACGGATTCGTTCGGTGCAACCGACATGCTTGATGTACCACTCGAAATAGAGCTGCCGGATATCTGGCCGATGGGATTCTATGACGCCCGGAACACCTGCTACAATCCGCACTCGAACGTAACGTACCCGCTGAATCTCGTATACAGGATCGATCATCCCGGAAACAATCATTCTCAACTGACGATCGGTCGTGACAGGATCTACATGATCGATTCCGGCGGTTACCTGAGGACGTACGATGAAGCTACAGGCGCGGTAAGCTGGCTCAAGGACATAAAAACAACGACGGGTGGATACTGGACCGGTGCGTCGGCAGCGTTATGGGAGAACCATGTAATTACAGGCGGTACGGGAATCTGGTCGTTCGACGCCGATACCGGTACCGATGACTGGCACATGTACCCCGGAATGGACTTCAACCACCAGGGCCAGGTGATTGTCGACGACACGATATATTTCAAGGGTACTGGTTCAGGATTCGCGTCGATTGAAGCAGTCGACGGGTCCCAGAACTGGGTGCCCTCGTGGACCGCACAGCCGCTGTTCCCACCGGTCTACGGTGAAGTGAGCGGCCAGGGCTACGTAGCAGCCCCTTACAGTGCAAATTTCAGGTGCCTGAACGCTGATACCGGGGGATTTGTCTGGGAGCAGTACACCGGAAGCGTATACCATAACGCGGTTGTTGTCGGGGATTACGTTTATTACGGCGGATCGGCGGCAACATTGTACAAGACCGACCTGTCGTCGGGAGTTCACGACGCCACCTACAGCCTGGCAGGATACCAGCCGCTCGGTACGTGGATAAGCGATGAGGATCTGTTCCTTGTTGGTCGTTTCGGATCGTCGACATTCAAGCTCATGTCATTCGATTTCGACCTTAACCTCAACTGGGAGGTTCCAATCCTTTACAGCTGCGACGTGGGAGTGTATTCCGACGGCCTGGTCTGGCTTGCTGTAAGGCTCGATGGAACGTATATGCAGATGGTCGCGTACGATCCGGATGACGGCACGCAGCTCTATGCACATTCCGAGAAGTTCAACGTGGCATGGGGCGGGATTACGAATGTGAATAACAGGCTTTACATAGCTGATAACTACTCGAATCTGCTTTGTTTCGAGTCGCTGTAAAGTATAAATCGGGATTGAAATCACACGGGAGTGGCATTATGTCACTCCCTTTTGATATCCTCATTTATTCAGATGTCCGATCAGGTTAAAAAGCGTAAAGGATTGTCACCCTCTAAGCAGGTTGCACTGGCGTGGCTGGTAATTGCAGTGTTGCTTCTCGCGAGCGCACGCTTCGCTATCTCCGATCCACGTTCGGGCGATGACCTTCACTTTACGCTGCCGGGAATAGAGCATGTAGGGTTGTACACGTGCCCGTTCAGGACACTGACCGGTCTGCCCTGCCCGATCTGCGGCATAACGAGGTCGAGTGCGGTGATAATGCGCGGTGATCTGGCAGGGAGTTTCAGGATTCATCCTCTCGGACCGGTCCTTATTCTCGGGCTGGTGCATATGGTGCCGGTGTGGGTCTGGATATTGTTCAGGAAGGATGACGATGCGGGTCCGGTCAGCACGAAAGCGTTTACAATTGCACTAATCGCGCTGGTCCTGTTGTCATGGGCCATCAACCTCGTGCGCCACTTTAAGTTTATAGAGTGGTGACACTGCGATTATGGTAATATGAGGTATAATTATTCCTCCAGTTAAAAAGGAACAGAGGTTAACAAAATGCATTCACGACTCGTACCTTTGCTATTAGCTTTATCGATTTTTCTCCTGATCGTATCTGCAGGCTGCGGAAACACCAATTCCCCGGTAACACCCTCCAGCGACCTTACATCAGTGCGCACAACGTCAGTCAGTGGATCAAATCACTCATTGCTCGGCATGTGGCAGTTTTATATCGATCCGGTTAATGAAACACTAGATTTCGTGCCGCTTCGAACATGCGACATCCACATGAACGGGATTGCGTTCATGGAACCACCGGCCGGAGAAACCCTTGCTGTCGACCAGATCGTTGATTTTCAGTCGGATGAAATTACAGTGGACCTGAAAATCACACATCCTGTCGCAGGCGCGAAATTCGCGACCGCATTTGACGTGTGCGGAATACTGATCGGACGCGGCTCGTCATATTTCCCGACCTCGATGACCCTTTACTGGGCCGGGGATGAAGAGATCAGGCTTCTCAACGCCGATGGATACACTCGATGGTGGAATCCACATGAATTTCCTGAGAATACGTCAAAACCTCACCAGGGATACATCGACGGCATGCTCGGTACGAAGCATATTGAAGCTGAGTTCGACGCTACTCTCAACGGCTATAAATATTTCGCAACCAGCCTGACAGATCCTGAGGCCACGATGGCCGATCTCGATCCTGCTTCAAGGGGAGTTTTCGAAGCTGGAACATCATGCACGAGGCGGTACCAGATATACTTCCCGCCGTCAGGGCTGGTCTTCAACTACGCTGTGGATGCAAGCTGGGCACCTGCGGATGTTTCTCCCCCGGTTAACATTCCCGAGGATTTCCCGATGAGCGCAAACCGTCCCGAAGCATACCGTTATGAAATCCAGAACATGGAAAACACACTGATTTACCATTCCGGTACGGGTTACGGCGACGGGTACCTTAACCTGTCGGTATACATCTATGACTGGTTCGAACCGGAGGACAACCGTGTCTGTGTGTATGCACAGGACGATATTCTGATGGGCTACTGCAACCCGATGCCGTCGGATTACGGGGATGACTGGGCGGTGTTCGATTTCAGTTACATTGTACCGATGATGATGGATTCTTCCGATGACGTAATGTTGTGGATCGGTGTTGAATGCGGCACGGCCGACTACCAGGGAGCATTGCCGTTTGAATTGCAGGGAATGTACTGGCAGGAATACGTAACGGTCGATGAAGATTAAAGTAACGCTTAGATGATGAAACAACCAGCGCTCCCGTGAGGGGGCGTTTTTATTTATTACCCCCTCCCTTACGGTCGGGGCACTGTTAAGGTCGGGGCACTGTTATGGGTGCATGTATGAGGAATTTTTAAATATGTGGAGCCGTTAAATGTATGGACCCTATTGAGTGATACTAAATCATGACGACATTAGATGATTTGAACGATGAAGAATTCATGCAGGATGCCCTGGATGAGGCGCAGAAAGCACTGGATGAGGGTGAGGTTCCGATCGGAGCGGTGGCGGTTAAAGAAGGAAAAGTAGTTGCGCGTGGTCATAACCAGAGACGTGCGCTGAACGACATCACAGCTCACGCTGAAATGCAGTGTCTGAGGGAACTCGATCCGGACAATAATGGTCTGTATCTTGAGGGTGTAACTATTTACAGCACGCTTGAGCCGTGCGCGATGTGTTCCGGAGCGATGATTCACTACGGGTGTTCGAGAGTAGTGTACGGTGCGAGTGACCTGAAGCTGGGAGCGTCAGGAAGCAGGTACAGTTTCCTCGAGGACGCCTGTATCCCTGTTATAAAGGGTGTTCTGGATGATAAGTGCAGGAGAATCCTGTACGGGTTCTTTGAAGCGGAACTCGGAAAGCCGTCGAAGGTCTGGGAAGATATCGAGCTGGAATGAATTCGATGTTTACCCGTCAGTTTTAATCTACGTCCACAGTTGCGAGCAGGTTGGTTTCTCCACCGCGACCGGACAGGTTCCCGGTGAATACAATTCTGTCGCCACTTCCAATGAATCCCCGTGATCTGCCGGACTCAACCGCGTCCACCAGCAGCTCTTCGACCGAATCCCTTGCATCGACCACGATAGGCAGGATTCCCCATAACAGCGCAAGCCGTCTGGCGACAGCCGGTTCGGGCGTGCATGCCATGACTGGCTGGTGAGGTTTCAGGTAGGAGAAAAACGATGCGGTAGCACCGGTATCGGTTACGCAGATGATTGCAGCAGCGTCGATTCGTTCGGCAAGGTCGCAGGCTGCATGCGCAAATCCCGCCCTGACCTTATTTTCGTCACTGACATCACGAATCGTGCTCAATGGAATCGGGGTTGGCACGTAATCACGTTCCGCACGACAGCATATGCGTGCCATCATGCCAACAACCTCAACGGGATACTTCCCGACAGCGGTCTCCTGTGAAAGCATGACAGCGCTGGTGCCGTCGAGGACAGCATTCGCAACGTCGGTTATCTCCGCGCGGGTCGGACGTCGCGACCTGGTCATCGATTCGAGCATTTCTGTCGCGGTGATCACTGGTTTACGTGCAAGACGGCAGAGTCGGATCATTCTTTTCTGTGCTCCGGGCACTTCCTCGGGTGGAATTTCTGTTCCAAGGTCACCGCGCGCGACCATAACGCCGTCGGTTGCACTGATTATGCTCTCGAGGTTCTCGATTCCCTTCGCACTCTCGATTTTTGCGATAATCCCGACATCCTCACTGCCAAGCGTCTGCCTGATAAGCTGGATGTCCTCCGCTGAGTCGACGAAGGACGCTGCGACGTACTCAATCCCATGCTTTACACCCGTGTGCAGATCGGCAATGTCGTCATCAGTAAGGACAGGCAGTGGAATTGTCACTCCCGGGGTGTTGATACCCTTCCTCGGTTTCAGTGTTCCGCCGGCAACGATCCTGCATTTCGCGCATTCACTATCAGCACTTATTACCTCTAGCTCCAGAAGGCCGTCGTCGAGATAAATGCAGGTGCCCGGACGCAACAGCTCGATAAGACCCGGCCACGAAACGCTCACGCCTTCAGCGGTACCCTTCACGGGATCAGAGAGCAGTTTGATTTCCTTCCCATTTACCAGCTCAACGGAGTCCGTTTCGAGTTCCCCGATTCGCATATCGGGACCGCGTGTGTCGAACATGACGGCGACGTATTCCCCGAGGTCACCCGCCAGCCGTCGTACGGTCTCCATGCGATGCAGGTGCTCATCGAGAGTTCCGTGCGAGAGATTCAGGCGCGCGACGTTCATCCCGTTCCGGATCATGTCCAGCAGAACAGCATCGTCATCAGTGGCGGGTCCGAGCGTGCACACAATCTTGGTGCGTTTGAATTCTGTCGGACAGGAATCGTCTTTTCTCTGCATTATATTTCAGTCCTTGAGCTCGGAGTAAATACCGGGAAGGTCCATGAAACGAATAACATAGTCATCCGAACGATGCAGGTAGCCTGCTTTCTCGAGTTTAAGCAGGACCGGAACCAGACCGTCAACCTGATCGAATAATAACTCGCGTATCGCACGCCATGTACGTCCACCCTCACCTTTCGGAGCCCGGTACGCATCGGGCGGCAGCTGGAAAAAAGTGTGCAGCTGTCCCGACATGCATCCCCGGACTGCGTACTCGGCCATCATGCGTCCCGAGCAGATGTTCCCGGTGCCAACAAGGTTCGCACTGATATTTTCAGAGGGTAACAGATCAAGCGTGGCAAGATTAGCATTGCTCAAATCCCATCCGCCATACGAAATCCCCACCTGATCCTCGAATGTCGCGTTCCTGTCAAAGAGACGGTTACCGATGATGATCCCGGCAAGCCTGTCGCCTGATTCCTCGATGGCAATTTTCACGAGCTGCAGCTGGTATGCAGCATCAATACCTGCGTTCGGGAGTTTGACTATACATTTTCCCTTCCCTGCCAACCCCTGCCTGAATGCAGATGTGGATGTCCCGACGAATTCAGCAAAGGTCTGGTCGCTCGACTCTGCGAGTAAAGACAGTGTCGGGCTGATATCGACCTCGACCAGGAAATCCCAAGATGGTGAGTTCGATTCATGCACTTCCATGAGCCTGCCGATGCAGAAGTCCGCCTGTTCTCTTGCACGATCGGGATCGGTGACATCGACCATCAGTGACGGAATAACGTAATACCCGGGATTGCTCTGCAAACTCTGACGGTATAATTCCACGTAAGCATCGAAACCCTTGTCCCATCCCCGTCCCTTCCATGAGACGGTCCAGCCCGTCCGGCCGTCAAGTGCGACTCTCGGCTCGGTGATCATTTTGGGAGCCGATTTCTGCCACTCGTCGATACCGACATCTCCTGATTCAGTCACGCCAACAGCGGATTTCAGGATGGTGAACGCGAGGCCATTTTCCCTGTCGGACGCAACGTGCCTGTCAGACATCGACAATTGTCCGGCACCCTTGCCGAAAGGGTGACCGAGAATGATGCCTGCGTAGCCGGCTTTCAGGTCCACTCCGAACTTACGACGGACAGCATGATTAATGTCGTTGGCGGGAAGTGGATCAGCGTAAGCGAGGTCGTCCTGAAGTGCCGACTGTACAGCGTCGTCCAGTTCAATTTGATCGAGGAAACCGAGCAGTTCAGGATTTGACATCGGCGGGTGCCCCCAGCACGTCGAGTGTCGCGGTCACAAGTACTTTATCAACGGGAGACAGCTGGTCTGGTTGAGATGGAATCTTACCCAGGTATGCAAGCCCCGCAAGCAGCCTTTGACGGTAATTAGAAAGAGAATCAGCACTCAACGCCTCGGCGATATGGTCGACCTTACGGCTCATCTCGAGGAACAGGGTTGTCTCGCGCATGAACCATGAATCGATCAATTCGCGCTGGAAGTCCGGAAAGATGCAACCGAGCCCTGTCAGGGCACCGTGGCATCCGCGATAAAGCGAGTAACCGTACATGCGATCGGTGCCGGTCAGGATCACCTTCTGAGGGTGTTTAAGAAGGATGTGAGTGACAAGGTCCTGGAGCTGGATAAACTGGTCTTTGAAGCAGAGCCTGATTCCCGCAACCTCGGGAATATCCAGAAGCTTATTCAATGTGTCGAGGTCGAACGGATTCCGGTCCGGGGATTCCGACCAGTAATCGAGAAGAACGGGACGTCCAAGGTCGATGAATTGCTTACATCGTTCGATTATGGACTCGCCGGCATCTTTCGAACATGACAGGAGGAGGAAATCCGACAGCTCAACTGCCTTCTTTGCAGTCTCAAGATCGGACACCGCGGTAACGAGCGTGAATCCGTCGCCAAGCGCGATACGCCAGATCTCCAGTATCCTGATGCGATCCTCGATTGGCAGACTGGCGATGTTATCGACCTCCGTCCACGCAGCGACACCGTCGACCTGCTCGTGCACAAGCCAGTGGGCGAAAATTTCGAGCGCGTCAAAGTCCGGAGTTCCGTCATTTTTTAACGGGGTAGGTACGGCCGGGAAAAGCGATCCTATTAAAAGGTCCTGCCAGTTAGTCATAAGTGTCTACCCCCCACACCTCGACTATTGATTGTAAATGCAGCGGGATAAAGGGTCAAACCGAAAAACATCCTGATTTTCCTAAATTAATAACACGATGTAGTCGAGGAGCTGGTCGGGACATACAATCTTGATATCTAATTCTTTGACTCCAGCGACACAACCCTGTACTCCGTTGATTTTCTGACTTGATCAGCAACAGGCTCCGAAGGCACCAGAACGAGGATATCCTCGCATCTGAAATCTGACAGATCGACTTCGCCAATCGCACGCCATTCTTTTTCTCTTTGCCACTCACCAGTACCGTAACCCTGCAGTAATCCCGGGGCATCGGGCTGTGCTCCATTCCCGGATTCGACATAGGTCACAGGACGTATCCCGCGACAAAGAGCTGCTTTTTTGCAGATCGCGATTCCGTACGGCTCGAATGTCGGGCGCACGTATCTCTTTCGCCACTTCATGAGCTTGATCGCTTCCGACGGCTCACATTCGGTGAACGCAACAGCGGTGGTACCGTTACGCATGTGATTCCCGGAACCTCTAAGTTTTCGCTCCTGTAATATTCGCAGTAAAGTGGCCACTGCCAATCTGGGATACTCATCACCGCTCGATACAACATCCCTGTAGAAATCCGCGGACGTCTCACCCGGCCAGGGACCGTAACACCTGCATGTCCAGTGAGTTACGCAGCTCCAGTTGTGAAATTCCCTGCACACGTCAGGTGATTCAATTTTCAAAGGCTTCCGTGAACGACTCGAGTAACCGGCACGAAACCGGTTATCGAGCACCTTGTCCCTGCCGCTTGTGCCAGATACAAGACCGTCAAGCCTGCCGTCGGTACGGACCGAGACAGGGATTAATCTGCGAGCCAGTTCAATCGTGATGCTGTCACGAGTTTCCCACCATCTTTTAGTTGACTGTAATACCTTAGGTGCTTGGAAGAAAACCCATGCGTGATGGTCGGGATGAAGGTTGAAATCTATAGAGATTCTGCCAATCTCGTCGACTATCGAGCCATGAGACGGTTCAGGCAGGACTACAACGGCATTTCCACCATGCTCACCGACCGTCCAGAGGGTAAGTTCCCACGTGTTCATACCGATGGAGGTGACTATCGGGCGACCGGATATAATATTTGATCTGGACGCTTCTATCGTTCTGCGGACCCATGCGTCAGCGCCGACGGGTGTCTTCGACTGACTGGAATTGAGGATAACGGACATTTCACTGTCGAGAAGTGCACCGTTACCGACTATCGTTAGTGGTGCAGCCAGGTTTTCAGCGGTCAGAAGCGACACAGTATCAGCATCTCCAACCGTATAACGGCTGGGATGTCCGAAACCTGACATAATAAATTGGGGAAATCAGGGAAAAATTAAAAGCGGGGACAGGCACCAAAATTTTCCGACCCGGCTGTGATGTGGAAATTAGTACAGCATGGTGTCGGTAAATTTTGCCGCCAGTCCCCTGTATGGATATCAGTCTCTGGCGCTTTCAACGATAAACGCAATTTTCACATTCGCACGATACTGGACGATCTTGCCGTCACGTATCTTGCCCTTGAAACCGACCACGTCCACCCCTGTCACGCCCTTGATTGTTTTGACAGCCTCGGAAACGGCCGCCTGTGCAGCGTCCTCCCAGCTGCTGTCAGATGAGCCGATCAGTTCGATGATTTTTGTCGTCGCCATGGTAACCTCCTCTGGATTAATTACCGTCAAACGGTTGGACGGAAATTGTAACAGAAATCGGTGAAAGAAATCTAACCACTAAGACACAAAGAGCACAAAGGAAGACACAAAGAAAAACCCCGGGTTGAGCCGGGGTTGGTTATTCAATAATATTTCAGAAATTTACGTTGGTGGTTCGAATGCGATGCGGAAGCCGTTGGCAGGCCACCTGTACGATCCGGGCCACGTGTCGCGGAAAGACATTCTTGTCGCGTAATCAGGTCCACAGTCACCATTGATTAAATACCTGTAGCCGCGATGCATCTTGTAGTAATAATACCCCGGTTGCACGTATGAGCCCATCTGGTATCGCTCGTACACTCCCCATGCCCACGACGTGTGGGTCCATTCGAACGCATTTCCGCACAGGTCCGACACACCATAGATGCTGTCGCCCTGGGGATAACCGCCAACCGGTTCCATCGCGGTTGCGTAAGCTGACGGATCGAAGGTGTTGCCGTAGGGATAAATCAATCCGGTAACGCCGCGACCGGCCTTCTCCCATTCCTGCTCGGTCGGGAGACGCGCCCCCAGCCACGTGCAGAATGCCATCGACTCGTACCATGAGCATCCACCAACCGGGTAGTCGGGATATGCGTCGCCGATCGGATACCCACCATCGTTCCAGTAATTTGGTGCGGTGATATCGTTGTTGACCCGCCAGCTCCACGCGTGCGGCCACCAGACCTGTGTCGTGTAACCGCCGGCATCGATGAACTCACGCATCTGGGCGTTGGTTATCTCGAAACGGCTTATATAGTAGTCACCGGTTCGATTCCGGTGGGATGGGGTCTCCTCGTTGTAATCACAGAACGGATCGTAGTACGGGTCGGTCATCGGGTCGGAGCCCATCATGAAATCGCCGCCAGGGACGTAGCAGAGCTGCATGGGAGCTTCAAGTACCGTCGCCAGGCTGGATTCAAGCGGGAAGTTATTGTAGATCACTTCGCCGGAACTGAATCCGAAGTCCTTATAACTCTGGACGACTAAATTAACCGTCTGGCCACCGTCGGTGTCAGCGAGGTCGACGACAGCCCATACCACTGTATAACCATCGAGCAGGACGCCAAGGTCATTCATGATAATCTGGTTCGTGACGCCCATCGAGTCAGTGCCCGCGATGAACTCATCGAGGTCAATCTCGAAGATCTCGTTTCCGTTGTCGCGATACAGGCTGAGATTTTCAACTATCGACGGGTAGCTTCCGCCGGTGTAGAACTGGATCGATTCCAGCGCGCACCATCCGGCGTTGTTGTATATATCCAGCCTCATCGCCGGATGATTCAGTGTGAAGTCGTAGATCTGGTCGGTGAACTGCGGGAAACATTCTATTTCGATGAGTCCCGGGTCCGGGAATATCTCCCAGTCGACCGTAAGTTCGTAGTACGTTGCCCCCCTCTCCGCACGGACCTCAATAAAGTGGTTGCCAGGGGCATCGACGTATGCTCTCAGGCGCTCATCCGCCCATGTCGTGTCGGCAACCTCTACCGGCCCGCCACCACCGAGTGCCCAGAGCACCAGTGTGAGATCGGAGGTGTCAGCCCAGGCGTCGATAGAAACATCGATGACCGATGGTTTGGAAACAGTAACACGCCAGTAATCCGAAACGTCAGTCCATGTATCCACCCGGCCGTCAGGAATGTCGTTCGGATCGGGCACGGGAATGACGCCTGAATCGTTCCAGACATTGTTCGGTTCGATCTCATCGACATCGAGGTTGCCCGGGATACCAATCAGCAGGTCCGCGGTAATTTGTCCGGCACTGACCGCCGATACATTGACAATCTCAACCGCTGTCGGACCGCTTGAGTATGAGTTTGAGTTCGGGTAAGAGCCCGAGTTGAAGGTCGAGTTATTACCAGCCCAGTACGGATCGGTGGCATCACCGTTGTTGGCCTTCTTGTCAAGGTCGTCAAGACCGTCGGCTTCCTCAACGTCGTTACGTTTGTGCTGCCAGTTGTTGTTGTGACCCATGGTCTCGTCGATATGCCAGACGAGGAGACCGTCACCGGGCATCTTGTAGTCATAGAAGGTCGGCTGGACCATCTCCACAAGAAAATATTCCGGCCCAAGTGCCCCCTCGTGCCAGAGCCTGTATACCGGACCGTGTTCGGATCTTGGTGTAAACGTGACATCATAGATGTCCATGTTGACGTTAATCGGATCGACCCAGCCAAGTTTGTATCGCGAAAGGGCACAGAATGTCGATTCACCCTTGCCCATAAGGCCCCATAATCCGATTCCGTTGGAGGTAAAGGTGTAGTCGTAGTAATCGGGAAGCCCCATCATGTGACCGAACTCGTGCGCAGCCACGCGATAAGTCATCAGGTTTTCACCGACGAACATCAGTGGACCAACCCGGACGCCATCGACGATCCAACCGCCGTAGGTTGCCCATCCCCAGTAGAAATCACCCCAGCCGTCAGTGTCGCCGGCGTAAATGAAGAAGACACCATCGGCTTCAGCATTACCGTCAGCGTCGTATTGTGAGAAATCGTAGACCGCATCGGCCTTGTTAATTATTTCGTCCAGCAGTGCCATTTCGTACGGCACATCGTAATCGTAAGCAGTTTTAGGAAAATCAGCGACCCAGTAACCGTCGAGTTCGTCAGGATTAGTAAGGACGTCGCCGCCCAGGTCAAGCACCCCATCGGAAACATGCTCGAAGTAGGAGTGTGTTGTGTACGTACCTTCACCGAAAAACATGTTCGACCAGTAATCGGCGTGATGAGATGGACTTGGCTCGACATCCGGGAATTTGATTGGCAGTACTATCGCGCGTGCTTCACCCTCGGTCGGCGATTTACATGCCTGGCGCATGGTCGCTGATTCCTCGAATGCAAGCTCCACGAAGTCCCTTTCATCGATGATCCCGTCATGGTTCAGATCGAATCTCGGGTAGAAACCGTCGTCGCCTTCCCTTAAACCATAGTTTCTCGTGAGTCCCTCGGAGAACGATTCCGCGACAAGCACAGGATTGATTGCATCCGGGTTAAGCAGCGGCTCGAGAAGACCGTTGGCCCTATCGATTCTCTGCTGGAGGTCGATTGCGTTTCTAAGCTGTTCAGCCTGCTCATCGGTCGGGGGGACAATCGCCATGACCGGCCCGGAGATAAGCGTAATGAGAATGAGAGTAGTCAGTATGATTCCAGCCTGGCGCGTCATCTCGCATCACCCCCGACACTGAGATGAAGCCTGTCACCGTAGCTGTTGTACGCAACGATGAATTCCTCGTCGGGTATGATCCAGGCTCGTACACGTTCACGATTTCTTATTCTGAACCGCAGCGTACACAATCGTCCCTCTCCTGCAAGACCCATGCCGCCGTTAAAGCGTGCGAAGGCAAGCGGGACGAATGACGGTCGGTGCATGTGGTGGAAGGTTGAGTCGTCGTTACCGACTGATTCACCCCACTCGATCCCGACCGGTTCCAGACCGTCAGGATCGAAACCGATCCGCATGCTGAGGGCGTAGATGTCATCAGCACCGCTGTATTCGACAGGGAAGGAAATCTCACCGGCTGTCTCGATCGGATCTCCCAGAAGGATAGTTCCCCCGGCAGTCGACCTTGGGCCGGTCGATGTGTCAGGGGCAAGCGGAGAATTCGATCCGCCGGAACAGCCAACAACGAGCGCAGCAATAACGACGCCCGTCGCGATGAAACGCATCAGGTAAAACCTTTTCATATGTGGTGACCTCCGAGAGGAAATCGTTTAAGGTCCCGAAAACGAGGATGGATAATACGATATCGCGGTAATCATGAGTACCGGGATACTTCTGTAGTATAGATTAAGGCATAATTGAACATCGGTCAAATCCAGCACTTAATACTACGCAATCAGGCCCGTATTCATCCTGATATTTTCATTATCACGAAATGCTACAGCCATTAGTTAGATGCTGTTAAATTCTGCAACAATTGGCTTATCTCAAAATTTACGAGCCATGGGAAGAATCCCTGTAAATTCATCGAAGGAAAAAAATCCTGAATAATGTAGTACTTACTGACAAAACTACTTATCTGTGGTTAAATATACATACGAGGTATGCAGCAAATCAGGGAATTCGCTGCTCTGGAGGATGACAACATGACCTTAATTCGCATCTTGATCGGATTGGCATGGCTGGCTATTACCATTGCAGCTATACTTGGGTTCGTTCCGGTGATCTATTCCTAAGCTACAAGTTCGTCAGATGACTTAACAGGGCTGTTTGGCACTAATATTGTGGTAAAATTAGTTGTACTCCCCTCGGACACAAAAAAGCCACTTTGCTGTTAACATACAAAAACGGACAGCAACGGGGATGAAACCCTATTGCAAGCTATATCAAAGACACTAGCCATCTCATCTAATTCATTGTAGAATATTATTGAGGCGATCCGGCCATAAATGGCCGGCAGGCTATGTCGACTGGCTGTCTGAATGGCAACCGTGATATACCCGTTTACAACCAATGGAGGTCAACATATGAATTCCCGGCTGCATTTTCTTGCCGGCACCATCATGGTGATGCTCGTATTCGTAATTTCCTGCTCGACCGGTGGACTATCCGATTCAAATCCCACAACACCGGACATCACACGCAATATCGAAGCAGATGACTCGGGGCATTACCTTTGGGCCTATTACAATATCTACGTCGATCCAGTTGAAGATATCTACGAGGTAGTCCCGCTGAGGCAGGTAGCCGATCACTGGAATATCCTAAAATTCCTCGAACAGGGTCCCTGTTACAACTGTGTTGAGGTAGTTGCGGTTCAGCCCACTCCAAGCGGTACCAGGGAATGGACCGTCAACATCAACCACCCGTTCCCGTCAGCAAACCTCACCGGATTCGACATCCGCGGAATCGCCATGTTCGCTGGAAGCAAGTACTTCCCGATGGCAGGTCTGACCACACCGGACAGGACCGTTGGAGACGGTGAGCTGGTCAACGCTGACGGGCACACCACCCTGTACAATGCGATGACCGCTGGAAGCGGTCCGGGCGGACTGCAGGGGTACCTGAAGGGCAAGTACACACCACCCCTGACACCGAACGCGTTGCTCAACGGCTATAAGCGTCACATTTCACCGGGAGCCGACGGACGAAACATGTTCTACGCCGGGACATCTGTCGCGCAGGTTTACGAACTGGACATGCCCGATTCGGCATTTGTTTTCGGTTACGCAGTCGACGCGTCGTGGGCAAAGGCGACCAACCTGCCTGTAACCAACCCGCTCACGGATTTCCCGCCCGAGGCGAACTGCCCCGAGCCGTGGAACATAATGGTCACGGAAGAGGTAATCGGACAGGGTCTGCACGACCAGGGCGGCCAGACAAAGCTGATCCTCGATGTATACGACCACCAGGGAAAAATCAGTTACTTCCCACCGGTAGTCGAATGCCCTGACCTTTTCGGCGGAACAGCCAACGCGATATTCACAGTGGACGGAACGGACTATTCGAGATATGAAGTTACAGTTAACAACGAGAATATCGTGGAAATGGGTGAATACCAGTGCCTTATTTCAATCGAGGACACCGCCAACGCAACCGCTCCCGAATGGCTTGACCTAACAGCTTACAAGGTCATCATTCTGACAGTCGCGGAATTTGTCCCGCAGGACAACCTTCCCCCGACGGCAGGGGCAAGTGTTGACAACGCCAACCCACAGGCCCACCAGCTCATCAATTTCACCGATGAATCGACCGATCCGGACGGTATACAGGATATTGTGCTCTACGAGTGGGACTTCGATTACAACATCCTCGATGGATTCGACCCCGCACCACCCGTGGAGGACCCGTCAATTCAGTACCCGGATCCCGGCACCTACTACGTGCACCATAGGGTCGAGGACACTGAAGGTCACTTCGATTTTATCGATGACCCAATAGAGATCGTGGTCGGAGGTTCATCCAACTACCCACCGACAGCCGGTGCCTTTGTCGACAACGAACATCCGGCAACGGGTGAATGGGTTCACTTCACCGACGCCTCGAACGATCCGGACGGTTATACCGACATCGTCCAGTTCCATTGGGATATCGATGAGGATATGCTGCCCGATCTTTACGGCGTTTCACCGATGTATAAATGGACCGATGGCGGGGATTACCCCGTTCAGCACAGGGTAATAGACACGGCAGAAAATGAAGACTGGCTTGATGAGCCAATTCTGATAGAAGTTAACGCACCACCCGAAGTCTCAGCCGAGGCTGACACATACACCCCGGATGCTGGACAGGTAGTTACGATCACCAACACGTCGCAGGACCTCGATGGCAACGGAGCAATCGAAGAAGTTTACTGGGACATGGACGGTAACGGTGAATACGATGATCCTGAAGACATTCAGGATCAAGATGTACTGGAAATACAGCTTTACGAGGGCGGTACTCATTACATCGGGCTGAAAGTTGTAGACGAGCACGGTCTTGAATCTGAACTTGATAATCCGCTTGAAATTTATGTCGAGCCGCTGCCGGCGTTCTGCATCGATCTGATCGACCAGTGGAACTCGGCGGATCACCTGTACCAGACCCGTACGTTCAGGTATTTCCAGGGCGCGATAAGCGAGCTGGACGTAAATTACCAGGACGCGAACGGACCGTGGGACTTCACCAACACACCCGTGTCACAACCCGCGATATGCGAATGGTTCACGATCCCCGGTCTGGACGAGCCGACTCCGGGAACTATCTGGCCGGACGCGGATTTCTTCTTCAAGGAAGCTGCACCAATCATGGGTGGAGCGATTTACGCGCCTCACAGGTTCGATTTTATAGACGGTATCAACGGTGACCTGGTTCTCCAGGGTCAATGGCAGCCATTACAGACTTTTGACTACGGGGAAGTGTTCGAGATCACGCACCCGATATGCCATCCATGGTTTGACGGTGGCGCCGGCACAGGCTCCCTTTCCATTTATTCTATGGACATCGTATGGTCAATGGAGACCCTTGGCACAGGCTGGGCAATTCTGCCGATGGGTCTTACAGGTGAAACACCAGTGCAATGTATCCTGATCAGGCACAACATAAACCTGGTCATAACCGATCTAGCCTTGAACATCTCACTGCTTAACTACCAGTGGATAGACTTCGAAGGAAACGAAGTTGCTTTCATGGAAGCGACTAAAGGCATTGACGGCACACATTTCTCCGGGAACACATACATAGGCGAAGTGATCTGCCGTCCGCTGATCGCAATTTCGTAGTAGATTTAAAGCATAAAATTATCGAGTCCTCACCATCTGGTGGGGACTTTTTTTTTTTTTTTTAAGCAATCAAGGATTCATGGAACATTAGATGAGGCACCCACAAGCTGGACCTTTTATACGTGATTCATGGCTGACTGGTAAGCTTGTGGGCGGCATCGATCATTTTGGGTAATAAATGACACTGCGACTCCGATCAGGAGCAGATTAGTGGGCCGATTCACGGTTTTCGGGTAAAAATGGAGTCGAAAATGCTATTCTTAATCAGTTGCAACTGCAATTTAGTAAGGATTAGTGTTTCCTTTACCTCTAATAGATTGTGGGGCAATTACTAATGATAGACCGCGGCAAGCTTGCCGACCTTCTCAAGGGTCCCGACCAGCGTGTACTGGGCGACCTTCCCCGCCTGCTTCCCGAGCTTTCCCAATCCGAAATTTTCGACCTCCTGGACCTTGTCGAGGACACCGATTTCTTCAGGGACCGTCTCCCGTTACGGCTTAAACTCTATGCAGTGCTGGCCAATCATGCCGTCCAGAACGATCTCAGGCTGATTGCCCTGCTAAGGCTTCTGAGACGTCTCGGAGCGCGTCAGGACACACCGGATCTGGGTGATATTCCAGGCCAGACAGCGGATTTCACGTCATATCTCGCAGATAAGGCGCTGGAACTGGCCGGTGACGAGTACCTGGCGGAAGCCATAGGCTCACTGGCACGGGCGACACTCGCATTCAGGTCAGGCGACCTCACTGCCATGCAGTCAGAGACCGAGCGCGGTCTGAAGGCGCTTGAGAGGATGGACCACTGGAGCGATCCATCGGACACAATGGACCTGTCACAGCTTGTATTGTCCGAGACGGGTCACGAGCTTACATATATCGCCGCAAATGCGGTGTACCGGGCCGGTGACGTGGCCAAAGCACGTGAAATCGTCGATAATTGGTCCGCGATCATCGAGAAGTGGGAGAACGTGCTGGGTACGCTCCCGAGGCAGAGGTACCAGTACTACAGGCTTGTCGGACGGCTGAACCAGGAAGTCGGGACGTACGAACCGGCTCTCGAAGCATATACCAAAGCCCTCGATTATGCCCCCACACCGTACCGGAAAGCGTTCATCTGGCTGAGCCAGGCCCAGATCGAGCGGGAACTTAATCGACGGGACGAAAGCTGGAGCCACGCAGTCATGGCGATCGACGCCACGCTCAACAGCCCGTACCCGCAGACCGCATCTACATGGATCGAATGGCTGGCTCTCGAAGCAGACACGCCTGAAAAAGAGTCCGAGATAGAGAAACTCCGGCTTCGACTGAAGGGACTCGGCGGCGAGGAAATCAACCGGGTCGCACGGGCAATGAAGGAGCTTTACAGGGTCCTGGGCACGCTTCACACGACATCGGATCCTGTAGGGATCGTCCCGGTGCTGGACAACCTGATCGTGGAGCTCGAAAAAGCGGGGACGTGGCCGAACCTGGTCACAATTCTGGCAACCAAGGCGGTAGTCGCGGGTCGACTGAACGATCGGGAACTGATGGACGAGTCAATCGACAGGGCACGCAGCCTCGTGAATGAAAAACTGGACGACGATTCCCGTCCCCCGGCGGAATTCCTGCTCGAAAGCGCCCATGCGCTCGCGTTGAGGGATGTCGGGGCGTACGACGAGGCATTCAGTACGCTGTTCGAGGACGCGCTGGAGGCCCGGATGAAGTACCCGGGCGCGATCGGACCCGACGAAAAATCAGCACTGGAAGCGATCTATTATCTCGGGGCTCTGGCGGGTCACGATCCGGAGACCATAGAACAGAAAATACGTGATACAATTAGTAGTATAGGGTGAACTAATCGGGCTTTGCGGAGTCAAATATCATGATTATGATTAAAAAATTACGGATTCTACTGACCATTATGACCATCAGCGCGCTTCTTGTCGGGCTTGGACTGCCGGTTGTCGCATCATTTGACGACAGCCCGTCCAAGGTATGGCAGCTTGCCGACAAGGGACGTCGCGGTGATGATCCATGGGACCCGGGCGATGAGTCCGAGGACGTACCAACCATCGCAGGGGTAGTGACGTCGGGCCAGATGTTCATCAAGCAGGTCTGGCTGAAGAACATGGATCGTTCCGACTCGATCGCAAGACGAGCCGACGACCCGTGGGATCCGGGTGAGGAATCAGGACGAATTACGGGGGTGAGACATGCGTAAGCCTCTAAGGAAACGCAGTACACCTCTTGAAGTCCTCATCCATGTCCTCATGACGCCGACCACGAACGGCACCTATTCGTGGCAGCTCGCACCCGACCAGATGAACCGTCTTGCCGATGACCTTCGATGGATCATTCTTCGCAAGATCTACCCCGAACTCGGGGGCAAATCACCCTACAGGTCGATGATCCAGAAGCACGCGATCCGTGTCGGGTCACTCGACCGCGCGTTCTTCCTCGACATCCTCGAGGTGGTTCGAGACCTCCACGCAAGGAATTTCGACCTCCACGCCGCCCGTGACCTCGAAGAGATCGAGGTAATTGAAAACTATTTCCTTCCTGTGATACTCGAATGGGCCGAGAACGAGCGTTCGACATCGGTCGCACGTGAGCGGACACCGAGTATCGAGGAACTGATCACTCACGAGGATTCATCGGGCAACCTGTACCAGAGATTCCCCGACGAATTCGCATGGGTGGTGCACAAGGATTCACCCGACCATGAGCCGGAACCGCAGCGTGTAATTCCGGACGAGATGGTCGAATTCGTGCACCGTATTGCAGGAGAACTAACCAGCGCACTGAGGAAGGTTCTCGAGAAGGGCAAGCTGGAGAAATATATCATTCTGATGTCCCGTCTCGAGGACAACACGTGCACGTGGGAGATGACGTTCGAATATCTCAACTCGCTCGGGTTGAAGAAATACTCGTCGTGGAAGTCGCTATCAGTCGTGGCGAACCGCGCGATGCGTGATTTCACCGGAAGCCTTCCGGAGGATGTAAGGGGCGCCCTGCACCAGGACGATCCGGAGCTGACTCGCGAGGAGAAACACGAACGGTTACGTATGGCGGTCGCGGCGGCACTGGAGCTTGATCCGCTACCGACTCCGATGGAGGTTCTTGCTGAAGCTACTGCGTAGAGAATCCAAACCAACATGAAATGAAAATGCATCCGTCCGTAAGGGCGGATTTTTTATGTAGCATGCGCGTCTCGCGCATGGAGACCGGTCGCATGTACGTCCCGTACATGCTTCTGAAAAGTAAATGTATCCCCGATTGATCCGTGATATGCTGTATGTAACTACTCATGGGAACGGCATCTGGAATCAGCACGTCAAGGCCTGTTAGTTCGTCGTTCGGGGCGCTGTTCCGCATGGCGTATGGGCGCATCTGGGCGAGCCGGGCTCTGAGGGGATGGGAGATTGCATTCTGGTCGATCCTGGCTGTTTTCCTTGCATTGAATCTTCACAGGTATTTTCCATTCATCGTTGCTTGGCGATTATTCCTTTATGTAAAAGTTGCGATGCTGATAGTCACGCCAATTCTTCTCGCAGGATGGATTTATGAGGCCCATACCTCGATCAGCGTTGACGACGATTCGCTTAAGAGCCTGCCAATTCGTGGAATTTCAATCGTGCTTCCACGATTCACAGCTGTAGTGGTCAGCTGGCTCCGGTTGTTTGCTTCATTGATACCGATCCTGTTACTTGAGCTTCACAAGTTCTACTCATTTCGGGACCTTCACAGGTCCTACCCTTTTAATGCTGAGGAGTATATGTATCCGTGGTTCGTACCGGTGATAATGCTTCAACTGGTCGGTTGGGTGGTCATCTGCACGTCGTGGGGATTCCTTAGTGGTTCAATATCCGGCACGAGAAGCAGGTATTTCCTTGTGTATTACTACCTGCCAATAGTCATCGCACTGATTACAACATTCTACGTAAATAACAAATATCTATTCCTGGGACAACTCATGTTCCCGATAACCCTGGATCACATATTCTTAATGGCTTTCTTTTCAGATTGTGAATTCTGGCCGAAATGGATGCAGATCGCAGGCATAGCTGGATTTATTCTCGGGTTCCAGCTATTGGTCATGGCTGGTAACAGGTGGAGACGTAGTTAATGAGAATTACCAGACGATACCTAGTTCCTGTAGCAATATTTGTGCTGCTCTGGTGCGTTGGAGCGATAATTTCATTTGCTCACAGGGCGGCGATAACGAGGCTTGTCAACGAATCCGGCTCTGCGGGATATCCAATTTTTATTGCATACAAATACTCAAGATATCCACTTGCACCGCTTTATGTATGCGCTCCGGGTCACGATCCACTACCACTCGGGATTAATGAGGGTGGATTGAACCCATTATTTCTTGAGGACGGAACTCTCCTGTGTGATCCATATAACAGTCCAACCGGTGAATTCACCTTCGAGTTCCGATTCCCTAATTACCGTCCGATCGAATACGATAATGCCAACCAGCTGGTGTTTGATTTTAATGATCGAAGACGCATGATTGATAACGGGGTCACCAGTTTAGGTATGTACACGGAAGTTGATTCGAGTGGATTTTCAGTTCTTGATATTTTAACGGGGGAGGAGATCTCGTTCGAGTTTAGTACAGAACCACCATGGGT